>JBARBA010000307.1:0-5254 GCA_049792555.1 Anaerolineales bacterium | reverse complement strand
GGGCTATCCTACGAAGTCCGTTGGACTGTTTCACAGAAAAGGCTATCATGGTCATTCGCTAAACTAAACAGTCTTGGGATTAATCCCGCCATACGGGCGAGGGTAGATCACGGAAATTTTCAAAGAGCTAAATAAAAGAACTCCGGGTTCTTAACCCCTTACAGGGGCAAGCGAACTCGGAGTTCTGGTTTCAACTGAAATGACAAAGTTAGGGCGCAACCAACAGGAAAATCCCAAACTGGCAAACGGGAAGGCTGATCTGGTGTCTGGCCGGGAGATGGATGTAAGTGGATGCCGGCTTGCAGGTTGCAGCCGCATCGCGCCACTGGTCGCCGGACCACCAATAGAGCGCCAATTTGTTTTCGTCGACAACAGAACTGACGTCGACGCCGTAGCCCATGCGAATGGTCATCGGCGCTTGTAAGGACCCGCTTCCCGGAGGGGGAAACAATGAAAAAGCGTGATCGGGGAAGGAATGGGCCACATGGTCAGGAGCCATGATGTCCAGGCCGGAGACAAAATGCAAGACGGTTGCTTCTTTGACTGCATTCGCCGGAAAGCTGATGGTGGTGACCGGGCCTTTATTATCCGTGATGGTGAATTCGTAGCCCAGCCCCGGCCCAATGGGAACTTCCTGCTCGGCCACAGCAACGGCATTGCCCTCGCTGCCGAGCGGCTGGGGAATAGGCGCAAAGAAGTCGGTGGCCATCCAGTAAATGGCGGCGAGGAGCAGCAGGACGGCGACGGCAACCAATACGATCAAGAACCACTTCCTGCCTCCCTGGCGGGCGGGGGCGGCAGCGTTGGCTTTGCTCCAGTTCCGTTCGGTTTGGAGACGGATGATGAAGGCGATTGCGCCGCTGAGGACCGCCAACCCCAGGAGGACAAACAACCAGGCCGGGTCGACCGGCAGCGACGGGGGTTCAGCCGGCTGCGGTACAAGGTTCCGCTGCGACGCGGCTTCACTCGGCGGCGCTGCAAGCGTCATTGGTTCGGACGTGGCCGTTGGGGCAAGCCCATTCTGCGGAGCAGCGGATATGGCCTGGGTGGCAGCAAGTTTCGGCGCGGACGTTGCGGCTGGAGCGGTGGCCATCATTTCCACTGCCGCAGGCGCGCCGGCAGCCAGGGGAGCGGCAGTGGGCGCGGAAGCGAGCAGCGGCGTCGATAGGTTGAGGGCGTAACCGATGAAGAACAAGACCGCCGCCAGCGCAGAAGCCAGCCGGAAAACGGGGAAGGAACGCGGCAGGGGTGGTTTGACCCCGGCCATTTGGGGCGTCAACGTGAAATTGCGGGGCGCGCGTCGGGCAGGGAGTTTGCGCAACACAGCCCGGGACTGGCGCAACCCCTCGTAAACGGTGCGCAGTTCCGGGTCGGTTTTGAGCCGGGATTCCAGTTGCCCAGCATCGGCTTTGGACAGTTGCCCGTCCAAATAAGCAGATAAAAGTTCAGCGTCGTGGGAAGAAAGTTGACTCATGGGATATTCTCTTCTTCCAGACGGAAGGCGGCGGGCAAAAGTTCCTTAAAGCCTTGCAGGCACTCACGCAGACGCATGCGCGCGCGCGACAGACGGCTTTTG
Organism: Anaerolineales bacterium; assembly: GCA_049792555.1. Taxonomy (GTDB): domain Bacteria; phylum Chloroflexota; class Anaerolineae; order Anaerolineales; family Villigracilaceae; genus UBA5195. The sequence continues at coordinate 3,678 of JBARBA010000307.1, read as the reverse complement.
ATGGTGCCCAGCGGGACGCGGGCGGCGCCGGCGACTTCGGCGTAATCGAGGCCCTGAATATCGGCGAGCACGACCACCGCGCGAAAGTCAACCGGCAGGGCGTCGAGACAATGTTGGATGGCATGTTCGAGTTCGTTGGCTTCGAGCTTCTGCTCGGGGGACATGGACGGGTCGGCCATCCAGCGCGGGCTTTCGATTTGTTCGTCTTCGTCGTTGGTCGGCTCAAGCGGCACGGACGGGCGGCGCTTTTTGCGGCGCAACTCGTCGTAACAGGCGTTGGTGACGGTGCGCATCAGCCAGCCTTTGAAGGAGCCGCCGCGATAGGCCGTGATGTTGCGGAAGGCCGAAATAAAACTGTCCTGCGTGGCGTCGGCGGCCAGGTCTTCATCGCCGAGGATGCGCAGGGCGGTGTTGTAAAGCAGGTCTTGGTAGGCAAGCACGAGGCGATTGAAGGCGTCGAGATCGCCTTGCTGGGCATTACGAATCAGAGCGGCTTCTTCCATGCAGGTATTTTATCACCGAGAACGGAAAACAGGTTTTTTGAGAGGCGGCTCTCCCGTTTCTGACAAAAACCATCCGCAGATTTCACAGATTTTCGCAGATTTAAAATTTAAAATCTGCGACATCTGCGTAATCTGTGGATGGATTTTCGCTCTTTTCCGTTAAAAACGGGAGGGTCTGAAAGGCTTTATAATGTGCAAAGAATTATTTTGCGATATGCAGAGGCATCGAATGGACAAATACTACGGCGGCATTGAAGCAGGCGGCACCAAATTTGTGTGCATAGTGGGTTCGGACCCCGGGCATGTGGTTGCGGAAAAACGCTTCCACACGACCCATCCAGACCAGACCATCCAGCAGGCAATCGACTTTTTCCTGCCTTACGTCAAGCGCGGCGAACTGGCTGCACTTGGGATTGCCTCGTTCGGCCCGATTGACTTGAACCCCAAGTCGGCGACGTATGGTTACATTACGACCACGCCCAAAGCGCACTGGCAGCAGGTGGATTTGCGCGGGCGCATCCAGAAGGCGCTCAACCTGCCGGTTGCCTTCGACACGGATGTGAACGCCGCCGCCTTTGGCGAGCACACCTGGACGCCGGAGAACAGGGGCCTCGACCCGTTGGTCTACATGACCATCGGGACCGGGATCGGGGCAGGGGTTTTCGTCAACGGCGGGCCGGTGCATGGGCTGGCGCATCCCGAAGTCGGGCATATGTTTATTCCCCATAACTGGGAAAGCGACCTTTTCCCCGGCATTTGCCCCTTTCACGGGGATTGCTTCGAGGGGCTGGCCTCCGGCCCGGCGATGAGCAAACGCTGGGGACAGAAGGCCGAAACGTTGCCGCACGACCATCCCGCCTGGGAATTGGAAGCCGAATACATCGCGTTTGCGTTGGTCAACCTGATCTATGCCTACTCCCCGCAGCGCATCGTGCTGGGCGGCGGCGTTTCGGAGCACCCCGGCCTGCACGAGGCGGTGCGCTGCAAAGTGCGGGAGTATAACAACGGGTACATCCAATCGCCGCTAGTCCTGGAGCGGTTGGACGAATACATTGTGCCGCCCACGCTCGGCAACCGCTCCGGCGGCCTGGGGGCGATTGCAATGGCGATTGATCTGATGGATCGATGAGCGTGACTGAATTCCAAATTTTGCCCGCTGACGCGTGTGTCGTGTATGGGGATGATGTGATGAAGGGGTATAATGCGCCAAGCGGCAGTAGATTGGGAATTGGGCGGCGGCGCGCATAGCCCTTTCTCTTGACTTTTTCATTACCCGCCGCATCAATTCTTAAATCGTTAGGTGCTTCATTGCTCTTTCTAACAGGGAATGTAGAAAAAGGTGAATGATGACAACTGTCGAAATTCTATCTACATCAATTTCGTTTCTTGCACTTGTTATAAGCATAATAACTGCATATAGGACTTTATTTAAAAAATTTAGTCCGGATGTTCAAGTAAAACCACGATTAGTCCTCAACAAAATAAATACGACGCCGTCTATTGTTTTGGGCTTTGATGTATCAAATCGAGGGGTTCAATCTGGCGCTATAGATGATATTGTTTTATACATAATAAACCGCCAACAAATCTCACAACATGGTGATGTTAGTCTTGGCAGCACATTCGTTTTTTTGCCTACCCTTGTAGTACCTGATGATTACAACATTTTCAAGACTTATACAGAAGTAGATTTAGAGCCATTTCAATCAATAGCAGTTTCTGCAAGTTCACGAATTACAAAATATGTTGTATTTTGCCCTAGAGACAACGGCGGATTTATCCCATCAGCGGGCGAAATCGAGATTAAGATTAGCCATCGAATATGTGGTAGCGCCAAATGGCAAAAAGTCCCAAGCCAAAGAATCGTTATTGATTCGATTGACGCGAATGTTTGGCGAGACCCAACAGGCAAAAATATTCAAATTGAAACTGTAGGTCATAAGAAAATGCGAAATCAGTTAATGGAAAACATTGCAAAATAATTAGGGTTAGAGGAATATTCCTATGTCACAAGAAAGTCAAAAAGGCAATACTAAAATGGAAGGCGCACAAGGTATTTCAATAGGTGATAATACTATACACGTTAGCGCAAATAACGCGGTTTCTATTGTAGCAGGTAGTAATTACACAAGTGAATTAAGCATGGAGGATAGGAGGCGGGTTGCAAGGTATCTAAGTCAGGCTGATGAGAATGAAAAAGAAAGTGCGTTAAGTGCTCGGCAAAGTTTCTTTTCCTGGCTATGGGGTGTAGGGCTTGGATATATAGTCCAAAAGCTGATTGACCTTGTTTGGACGGCAATTAGAGCATTGTTTGGATTTTAAAAACTATTTTCCATTAGGAGACAAGATATGTCAAAACTATCAGATGATGATATTCAAAAAATGAAGGAGGCAATGGGTATTACCCTCCGCAAATCTCCTCCAATCATAGGTTTAATCGGTGTTTCTGGTGTAGGAAAATCATCAACAATAAATGCAATGTTCAAAACGTCTCTTGCTATTAGTCATACAGTCGCATGTACCAAAGAGTTTAAAACAACCAACATGTCCCTTCAAATGGAAAAGGGAGAAATGAGTGGAAATGAAGTTAGTTTACAAGTAATTGACGCGCCAGGGTTAGGCGAGGATATTTCTTTAGACCCCAAGTATATTGGCATGTATCACAAATATTTGCCGGATTGTGATGTCATCTTGTGGGTTTTGAGCGCCCGCAATCGCGCAATGGCTTTAGACCAAAAATATTTGGGCGAATTTAGAGAGTTCCACAAGAAAATAGTTTTTGGCGTTAATCAAGTAGACCTTGTTCATCCAATGAATTGGAATCATAAAATCAACCTTCCCTCTGTTGAAATGGAAAATTATATAAAGGAAATATCTGATGATAGAGCCAAAAAACTTTCTACAATCACCAAATCTGATGTAAAGATAGTTCCTTATTCCGCAACTTATGGCTTCAATCTTGAGAAATTGTTTAAAATTCTCATCCAAACCATTCCTGAGAAAAGACGGTGGATTTTTGACGGATTAAAAAACTTTTCGTATCGAGACTTCATCCCCGCTGGGTTGAAATAATTAAATAATTTCAAGGAGAATTGAAAAATGAGTGACTTAAGTTATGAGGATAGAGAACGAGTTGGAAGGTATCTGAGTCAGGCCGACGATGATGAGAAAGAAA
>JBARBA010000306.1:0-4791 GCA_049792555.1 Anaerolineales bacterium | reverse complement strand
CAAGCCTATCGCGTTGACACGACAATATCCCAGGACGGTAAACTTTCCATCAAAGGGTTGCCTTTTCGCAAAGGGGAAGCGGTTGAAGTCATTGTTCTTCCACAAAAACAAGTCGCTGCCAGTAACCGCTATCCTTTGCACGGCACATCGGTCAAGTATGAAAAACCTTTTGACAGCGTTGCTGAGGAAGATTGGGATGCGCTAAAATGATTGTGCTTGACACCCATATCTGGGTTTGGTGGGTACATAATGACAGCAGGCTGACCGATTCTCAGCTTGACGCCATCAAAGCCAATGAAACTGATGTGATTGGCGTAAGCGCCATTTCGCTTTGGGAAATTGCGAAGCTGGTAGAACGTAAAAACTTCCTGCTCCCCCGTCCGACAGGTGAGTGGTTCAAGCAGGCTTTGAGTTATCCGGGGGTGCGCATATTGGAACTGACCCCCGAAATTGCAATCGAATCAACCAACCTACCCGGTGAATTTCACCGCGACCCAGCAGATCAAATCATTGTGGCAACGGCCAGACTGCACGGCTGCGCCCTGATCACTTCTGACGAAAAGATTGTCAAGTACCGGCACGTTGAAACAGTTTCGTGATGTTTTGCCCTGCCGGCAGCAATTGGGAAAGTGGAAGTGGGTGTGGCGGTGGATGATTTTCGAGTAGGCGATTGGCTTTTATCGCCGCAGGGCGCGCGCGCCAGTTTATAAGGAGAGCGCAACATGGATGGAAAAATCAGGTTTATACAATTGGTTCTTTGGGTGGGCATCATCCTGGATGGAATTAACGTAATTCTTTATTTGTTCCCATCTGTCATGCTCGGTTCAATCGGTCTGCCTGGAGGAATGCTCACGCCCGTAGCGACTTATCTGTTATTCCATGCCGGGGTATTCATGCTTGCGTGGACGATCCTTCTCGTTTGGGCGTTCCAAAAACCTGTTGCCAGGCGCTTTATTCTTCTGCTGACTGTATTGATAACGCTTGGGATGGAAGCTTCTGCCATCTATTTGCTGACAGTGGAAGGCATAGCAAAGGCCGGGGTAATCCCTCTCTTGATTTTGCCGGTGATCGTTGGGAGTTTGTTCGCGGCAGGTTATTTTATTGCCGGCCGTATCAGCAGCGACGAAAGCGGTTGAAATTCTATTCGAGCAGGGGCTGTCGTATAATTATGGAAACAGTTTTGTCCGTATCCAAACGAGGTGAAATATGCAAGCCTATCGCGTCGAAACAACAATCTCCCAGAAAGAACTGCTTCTTGCCCATTCGTAAAGGTATAACGCTTGACTTGTCGTATGATTTTTACCGATAAACCCATGACCGCCATTCAAGTCCTGCCCATCTCGCAGCGAAAACGCATCCCGCAAAAAGCCATCGATGATGTTGTGCGCCAGATCGTCCAGAAGTTCCAACCGCACAAAATCATCCTGTTTGGCTCCTATGCGCGCGGCGATTTTCGCCCTGAAAGCGACGTGGATTTGTTGGTGGTGATGGATACTCCGCTGAAAGAAGTGCGCCAGGCCATCGAAATTTGCCAGAATATCGAATACGATTTTGGCATGGATTTGCTCGTCAAAACCCCGCAAGTCCTGGCAGAACGTATCGTCCTGGGGGATTCGTTCTTGCGCGAAATCATCCGCGACGGAAAAGTGATCTATACTGCCAACGGGCACAAATTGCGCTTTTAAGAAAAACAAACTATACCGTAACAGTAGGTCGGATTGCCAATCCGACTTACGCGAGGAGTAATCATGCCCCCAATCGAAAAAGACCAGGAACGCGAAGACCGCATTAACGACGAAGCCATCGTCGATGCTTATGGCCCGGAAGAGCAGGCCATGGGCTGGTATTATTACCTCGACGACAAAATCAGCTTCCCCTTCACGGGGCAGTGTATCGAAGCACGCCGCAAGTCTCCGCTCAAAGAAGGGGAGCGCGTAACGGTCATCGGCATGTCGCCCGAAGACGACTGCGAGCATGAGATGTTTGTCCAGATCGAGTGGCAGGGCCGCGAAATGGGCGTCCCGCTGGCGCAAGTGCAGCCGGTCGGCGCAGACGAGGCCACCAACCAGGCGGTGGGCGACTGGCATTACTGGGTCAAGCGCGGTTACGAGTTGGGGTGATCTTTTTTAGGGGGATGGCGCGCTTGTGGCGAAATTGTGGAGAACCGCAACTCTTGACCGAGGACATTATATAATGGACACAGCCGTCCAAAATGCGTATCCATGAAAACACTCCACAAAAACCGACCATGAAAACAAACCAATACCCCTTGTTCAGCCTGATTGCCGTCCTGGCGGCGCTGGCCGTCCTGACCTCGGCCTGCAACCTGACCGATTCGTTCGCCAACCCCTGCGCTTTGCCGACTCTCATTGTCACCAGGACCGAAGATACCGATGGCGGCGTGTGTACCGGCGTCGATTGCTCCTTGCGCCAGGCCGTGCTCGCTTCCAATAGCTGCCCAGGCGTCCAGACCATCCAAATCCCTGCCGGGAACTACATCCTGACGCACACCGGCGCGGACGAGGACGCAGCGGCCAGCGGCGACCTGGACATTACCGACAGCGTCATCATCCGGGGGGAGGGCAACCCCGTCATCGACGGGGACGCCTCCGACCGCATCTTCGACGTCAAAGCCGGGAAAACCGTCTCGATCAGCTGGCTGACGCTCCAGAACGGCAAGACCCCGTTATTCGGCAGCGCCATTGCCAACCTGGGCGCTCTGACGATTGACCACGTCGTGATCCAAAACAACCACCAGACCGACAAGAACGGCAACGGCGGGGCGATCTTCACCTACGACCTCGGCAGCAGCCTGGACATCTCGGATAGCGCAGTGGTCAACAACTGGGCCGCCGTCGACGCCGCCGGTCTGTACAACGTTACCGGGACGATGACCATCACAAACGTCACCGTCAGCGGCAACCACGGCTATGGCGTCGCCAATGCGCAAGGCGGGCAGACGATCATCAAATTCAGCACGATTGCGGACGATTTTGGCCTGTATGAAATCTGGAATCCGGGGGTTGGGAACGCCGTCCAGGTCGGCAGCTCGATCATTGCCGGGCGCGCGGAGCAGGGCAACTGTTTCCAGCCGGTCACGTCGGACGGTTTCAACCTCGACAGCGCGGTGGGCGGGACGGCCAACACCTGCGGGCTGAAACGTCCCGGCGACCTGATCCACACCGACCCGCTGCTTTTGCCGCTTGCCGAAAACGGCGGGAATACGCTGACCCTGGCGCTTGGCCCCGACAGTCCGGCGATCAACTCGGCAGATTCCACTACCTGCATCGGCGCCGACCAGCGCGGCATAGCGCGTCCGCAAGGCGCAAAATGCGACATCGGCGCTTTCGAACTGGAGAATCCACCCGTCAGGCCCACGCTCACCCCCACACCCGCCCCGACCCGTCCGCCCGACAATACGCCCACCCCCAAGAAAACGGTGAGCGTGGGCGTCACGCTGACCTTTAGCACAAACTCCAACTGCCGCAAAGGCCCTGGGACGGGCTATTTCCTGGTCACTCCTTTCAAGCAGGGTGTGACCGTCGTCATCAAGGGCAAAAACATTCAGGAAACCTGGGTGCTGGTGCAAGTCCCTGCCAGCGGAAAATCCTGCTGGGTGGCCGTCTCTCTCGGCGCGCTGAACGGTTCGCTATCGACCATTCTTGTTTCCCCCACGCCGCCCATCCCGGATGTTCCTACGACCTTCCGCGATTTTTCGCAGTGCGGAGCAACCCAACGTGTTGTAACGCTCACCTGGACGCTGACGCCCAATGCCACCGGATACAATATCTACCGCAACGGCAAACTGCTGGCGACGACCGAAGCATTGCGCAACTCATACCAGGATACTACCTCTCCGAACAGCGGTTTCTTTTACGCCATCGAAGCCTTCAATGACAACGGCGTTTCGGCGCGGCTTACGACCCAGGTGCAGGCCTGCCCATAAAGCGAGTGTGGGCGTGACGGCAGACCCGTAAGTCGGAATTGATTCCGACTTGCGGGTTGGCCCCCAGAGCTGGGGATACCACTCTACCTCCCAAAGAACCCAAAATTTTGCCCGGTAGCGAATTGCTACCGGGCAAATTAACGACAAGCCTTACTTTTTGTGGAATGACTGCCTTGACTGATTTTCATGCCCACTGATTACTGATTACTGATAACTGATAACTGATAACTGATAACTGATTACTGTTCACTGAAAACTGTTCACTGCCCCATCAAATCCCCGCGTTACTCAACGTCTCAAGCAGGCGCGCGAGCAGGGCCGTCAGGGCCGGGTGGGTCGCTTCGAGATGGGCGATGCTGTCTTCCAGGCCGCGCAGCGTGGCCTGGCTGGCCTGGACCGGTGCGTCGCCGTCGGGGCGCGCCAGCAGGTTGTGGATGTCGGCGTCGATCTCGCGCAGCATGGCGCGGCCCTTGGCGTCCACGTGCTCGATTTTTTCGAGCTGGCTCTTGATCTGTTCAAGTAATTCGGGAAGTTCCTGGTTATCCATGGATGGCCTCTTTCGGGGGGCGTTTTTGATGGTTGCGTTATCCTGATTGTACTTGTGTTGACGGATGAATACAAGTACCGGAACTTTATGAAAATGTAGGTAACTACTCAGCCTGTCATTGTTATACTGAGTTGTCCCAGGCGAGTATACTCTCGCGACAGGACAACCGAGTATGGACGAAGAGAATGTAGTTTTCGAGTTTGAAAAATATCTGCAAAGACGATTTCCTGGGCGTCGAACGCCGGTGGATTATCTGAGTGATGTGCGACAATTTCGAAACATTTGTGAGAAAGCCTGG
>JBARBA010000305.1:0-21353 GCA_049792555.1 Anaerolineales bacterium | reverse complement strand
ACCTATAACGGCGCTATATTGCGGTTTGGGATCTCCGCAAAAACCACGGCGGCATTGCGTGACCTGGGCAAACAAACCTCGAGTACCTTGTTCATGGTGTTGACCGCCGCATTCAATATCTTTTTATCGCGTTACTCGGGTCAGAACGACGTTTGCATTGGCACCCCGATTGCCAACCGCGGTCGCGCTGAACTTGAAGTATTGATTGGCTTTTTTGTTAATACCCTGGTGCTGCGCACCCGCATTGACAACACTGCCAGTTTTGTCTCACTGCTGCAACAAGTGCGCGCTGCCACTCTCGGCGCTTATGCACACCAGGATGTGCCGTTCGAGCAATTGGTGGACGCGCTCAAACCGGAGCGTCACACCAGCCACTCACCGTTGTTCCAGGCCATGCTATCTTTGCAAAACACACCAAGGAACAGTCTCGATCTGCCCGGTCTAACGCTGCAATTGGTAACGTCTGACAGCGTTGTTGCCAAATTTGACCTGACCCTGGAGGTCACTGAAGTAAGTGACTACCTCAGCACTGAGTTCGAATACAACACCGATTTGTTCGATCAAGTCACGGTCGAACGCATGGTTGGCCACTTCACGCGCTTGCTTGAAGCTATCGTCACACATCCAGATGCTTGTATTCAGGATTTGCCAATGCTGAGTTCAGCCGAACGCCAGCAAATTTTGGTGGAGTGGAGTGGTGTGGGGATGGAGTACCCGCATCCGTTGGGCAAGTGTATTCATAACCTGTTCGAGGAGCAGGTCCAACGCACGCCGGGTGCTGTGGCGGTGGTGTTCGAAGGGCAGCAACTAACTTATTGTGAGTTGAACGAACGCGCCAACCAACTGGCGCACTACCTCCAGAAGCAGGGGGTTGGGCCGGATGCGCTGGTGGGCATTTGCGTGGAGCGTTCGCTGGAGATGGTCGTGGGATTGCTGGGTATTCTCAAAGCGGGCGGGGCTTATGTGCCGCTCGACCCGGCATACCCTACAGACCGCTTGAGCTTTATGCTGAACGATGCAAAACCGGCAATATTGCTGACCCAGGCCCGGCTGTTATCCAGGCTGCCCGAATGTGTCGTGCCATTGATCTGTTTGGATAGCAACTGGCCGCTGGTGGCCGATCAGAATGTCGAAAATCCGGTACTTGTGGCCGAAACCAGCAACATCGCCTACGTAATCTATACATCTGGTTCGACGGGTCAACCCAAAGGTGTTTTGATTGCGCACAACTCCCTCTCGACCTATGCACAAACTGCCGCCAGAAATTTCAATCTCGGCTTGGGCGACCGTGTCTTACAGTTTGCATCCATTAGCTTTGATGCCAGCGCCGAAGAAATTTACCCGTGCCTGGCATCTGGCGGCACACTCGTTCTTCGTACAGAAGACATGCTGGCCCCATTTTCTTTCCTGCGCCGCAGTTCGGATTGGGGCATTACCGTCTGGGATTTGCCGACCGCCTACTGGCATGAGTTGACCTCGGTGCTGGCATCTGGAAATAATATAGACCTGCCATCCAGTCTGCGTTTGGTGATCATCGGCGGTGAACGCGCGCTGCCCGAACGCATGGCAGCCTGGCAGAAAATCGCTCCTGAACGTATTCGCCTGGTGAATACCTATGGCCCAACCGAAGCGACGATTGTCGCCACAGCCTGTGATGTAAAAGACAACTGGGAACATGATAGCGATGATGTTTCCATTGGTCGTGCTATAGGGGGGACACGGACTTATATCGTCGACAGATCCCTCAATTTGACGCCGGTGGGTGTTCCCGGAGAATTATGCCTGGGTGGAGTCGGACTGGCCCGCGGTTATCTGGGCCATCCCGAACTTACAGCAGAGAGTTTCATCCCCAATCCGTTTAGCGTGATTCCAGGGGAACGGATATACCGGACTGGCGATCTCGTGCGCTTTCGGAGCAATGGCAACCTGGAGTATCTCGGTCGCATCGACAGCCAGGTGAAAATTCGCGGCTTCCGCATCGAATTGGGTGAGATCGAAGCGGCGCTGGCGGCCCTGCCTGAAGTGCGCGAGGCCGTCGTTGTTGCGCGGGAGGATCAGGCGGGAACAAGTAAGCGCCTGGTGGCCTACCTGACGGCGCAGGCAGGACACAACCTGCCAGAAACCGCTGTGCTTCGCAGCAGGCTGGCGCAATCCCTGCCAGGGTACATGATTCCATCCGCTTTTGTCTGCCTCGAACGCCTGCCCCTGACCCCCAACGGTAAGATCGACCGCAGAGCTTTGCCCGCGCCGGATATGACGCGCAGCGAAACCGGTTACGTTGCCCCGCGCACCTCGACAGAAGAAACCCTGGCCCGCATCTGGGCCGAAGTGCTCAAGCTCGACAAGGTCGGCGTCCACGATAATTTCTTCGAACTGGGTGGGCATTCGCTGCTGGCTATCACGCTTATTGAGCGTATGCACCGGGTTGGTCTGGCTGTAGATGTTCGCGCGCTGTTTTCCACCCCGACGATTGCCGACCTGGCAGCGGACGCAGGCGTTGGTGGCAGCGAAGTCGAAGCGCCGCCGAATCGCATCCCTGGAGATTGCGAAGCCATTACTCCCGACATGCTGCCGTTGGTGCAGCTTACCCCAGACGAGATTGCTGGAATCGTCAAGACCGTCCCTGGCGGCGCCCGCAACATCCAGGACATCTACCCCCTGGCGCCGTTGCAGGAAGGTATCTTGTTCCACCACCTGATGAACCAGGAAGGCGATGCGTATTTATCGCCGATGTTACTCGGTTTTGATAGCCGCGAACGGCTTGAACACTTTGTCAACGCGCTGGAACATGTCATCCACCGTCACGACATTCTGCGCACCGCCGTGCTCTGGGATGGGGTGCCCGAACCGGTTCAGGTAGTCTGGCGGCAGGCGTCGATCTCGATTGAAGAAATTCTTCTCGATGCGGAACAAGGCGGTATTGCCGAGCAGCTCAAAGCTCGCTATGACTTGCGTCACACCCGGTTGGATGTGCGCAAAGCTCCCATGCTGCGAGGCTATATCGCCGAAGATCGCGCCAATAATCGTTGGTTGCTGCAAATCTTGTTTCACCATTTGATAGGTGATCACACCACCCTCGATATTGTCACCGCAGAAATCCAGGCCATCATGAATGGTCAGGAGCAGGACTTGCCCAAACCGTTGCCCTTCCGCAATTTTGTGGCGCAGGCCAGGTTGGGTATCACTCAGGCCGAACACGAAGCCTTCTTTACCGAGATGCTCTCGCGCGTGGACGAACCTACGGCTCCGTTTGGCCTGCTGGATGTGCAGGGCGATGGATCGGGCATTGAAGAAGCCTGGCGCGAAGTTGATCTGGCGCTGTCCAAACGTCTGCGCCGTCAAGCGCGTAGTTTGGGCGTAAGCCCGGCTAGTTTGATGCACTTGGCCTGGGCACAAGTATTGGCCAGGGTATCAGGGCAACAGGATGTCGTCTTCGGTACGGTGTTGTTTGGTCGTATGCAAGGCGGTGAGGGCGCTGACCGCGTGATGGGCATGTTTATCAACACCCTGCCGGTGTGTATTCCTGTCGATGAACAAAGCGTGCAGGAAAGCGTGCGGCAAACCCATATACGACTAACGCAACTGTTGCGGCACGAACACGCCTCGTTGGCATTGGCGCAACGTTGCAGCGGGGTAACCGCCCCGACGCCGTTATTTTCGGCGATATTGAACTATCGATATACTTCGCTTACGCAAGCCGATCCGGCAGCAGCGCAAGCATGGGAAGGCATGCAAATGTTGGGCACGGAAGAACGCACCAATTATCCAATTTCCTTATCGATAGATGATCTGGGAGAAGGATTTTCCCTGAACCCGCAGGTTGTTTCCAGCGTCGGAGTTGGGCGAATCTGCGATTACATGTATACAACACTGGAGCATCTGGTGCAGGCATTGGAGACAGCCCCACAGACGCCAGCGAATCGGATCGAAGTGCTGCCGCTGGCCGAGCGCCGGCAATTATTGGTGGAGTGGAACGCCACCGCAGCGAAATATCCGCATGCTGCGCGAAAATGTATCCATGAGTTGTTCGAATCCCAGGTAGAGCAAACCCCAAGCGCGGTGGCGGTGGTTTTCGAAGACCAACAATTGACATACTATGAACTCAACCAACGAGCCAACCAGTTGGCGCACTACCTCCGCAGCCAGGGGGTTGGGCCAGATGCGCCGGTGGGTATTTGCGTGGAGCGATCTCTGGAAATGGTAGTGGGATTGCTGGGTATTCTCAAAGCGGGCAGCGCTTATGTCCCGCTCGACCCGAACTACCCCACGGAGCGACTGCGTTTTATGCTGGCAGACTCCCGCTCGCCCGTCCTGTTGACCCAAACAACTTTCTTGGAACATTTCCCCCAACCGCAGGCCACAATCATCTGCCTGGACCGGGATTGGCCCGCCATTGCATCCGAAAGCGCGGAGAGTTGCGTCAGCGCAGCCAGCAGCGACACCCCGGCCTACATTATTTACACGTCCGGCTCCACCGGCAGGCCCAAAGGCGTGGTGATGGGCCACCGGGCGCTGGTCAATTTGATGAACTGGCAGCGAGCCAACTCCACCATCGACCACCCCAAAACACTGCAATTCACCTCGCTCAGTTTTGATGTTTCCTGCCAGGAAATATTCTCCACCTGGAATGCGGGGGGAACCTTGATCCTGATCTCCGAAACCCTGCGCCGCGATCCGTTCTCCCTGTTGGATCTCATCACCCGCCAGGCGGTGGAACGCATCTTCCTGCCATTTGTGGCCCTGCAAAACCTGGCCGAAGCCGCCCAGGACGCCGCGCAAACACCCGCCAGCCTGCGCGAAGTTATCACAGCCGGTGAGGCGCTGCGCATCACTGCTCCCATCGCAAAATGGTTCAGCAAGATGGATGGCTGCGCCTTATACAACCAGTACGGCCCATCCGAAACCCACGTCGTTACGGCCTTCACCTTGCAGGGACAACCCGAAACCTGGAGCGTTTTCCCGCCGATTGGACAGCCGATTGCCAATACACAAATCTACCTTTTGGACGCGCATCTCAACCCTGTACCTGTGGGCGTGCCCGGCGAGCTATATATCGGCGGCGACGGCCTGGCGTGCGGCTACTTGAACCGCCCCGACCTGACCGCCGAGAAATTTATCCCTAACCCATTTGCGGAAGAAGATGGGCCGTCGACAATGGATGGTGAAACAGACAACCATCGTCAACTGTCCACCGTCAACGGTCGCCTTTATAGAACCGGCGACCTGGCGCGTTACCTGCCCGACGGCAACATCGAATTCCTGGGCCGCATCGACAGCCAGGTCAAGGTGCGTGGCTTCCGCATCGAGTTGGGCGAGATCGAGGCGGCGCTGGCGGCCCTGCCCGAAGTGCGCGAGGCTGTCGTCGTGGCGCGGGAAGGCCAATCGGGGACAGGTAACCATCTGGTGGCTTACTTGGTGGCACAGGCGGGACACACTCTGCCGGGGACTGCCGCGCTCCGCAGCAGTCTGGCGCAAAGCCTGCCGGAGTACATGATCCCCTCCGCCTTTGTTTGTCTCGAACGCCTGCCCCTGACCCCCAATGGCAAGATCGACCGCAGAGCTTTGCCTGCGCCGGACATGACGCGCAGCGAAACCGGTTACGTCGCCCCGCGCACCCCGGCAGAAGAAACCCTGGCCCGTATCTGGGCCGAAGTGCTCAAGCTTGACAGGGTCGGCGTCCACGACAACTTCTTCGAGTTGGGCGGCCACTCGTTGCTGGCGACCCAGGTCGTCTCGCGCATCCGTCAGGCCCTCGACGCAGAACTGCCGCTGCGGATGCTCTTCCAGACCCCGACAGTGGCCGGGTTGGCCGAACAAATCCAGACGCTCCGGCTCGAAAAAGTCCTGCCGCTGCGGCCCGTCCCCCGGACTGGCCCGCTCCCGCTCTCCTTTGCGCAGCAGCGCCTGTGGTTCATCGACCAGTTCGAACCCGGCAGCTCGTTCTACAACATTCCCGGTGCGCTCCGCCTGGTGGGAGAACTGGACGAAACGGCGTTGCGCCGCACCCTGAACGAAATCGTCCGCCGTCACGAGAGCCTGCGGACTCGCTTTGTTGCCGTAGACGGCGCGCCCGCGCAAGTCATCGCTGATCGTCTCGAACTGGCCCTGCCGGTCGTCGACCTGACGCACCTGGTTGTCGCCGAACGCGAAGCGCGGGCGATGCAACTGGCCCAGGACGAAGCCCAAACGCCCTTTGACCTAGCTGCCGGGCCGCTGGTCCGCGCTGGGTTGATTCGGTTGGATGTGACCGAGCATATTGTGCTCTTCACCATGCACCACATCGTCTCGGATGGTTGGTCCATCGGCGTGCTGGTCGGTGAAGTCGCCGCGATCTATGCTGCCTTTGTCCAGAACCAGCCTGTGCCTTTGCCAGAACTGCCCATCCAGTACGCCGACTTTGCCCATTGGCAGCGCGAATGGCTCAACGGCGAGGTGTTGCAGCGACAGATCGACTATTGGACGACACAACTGAACGGCAGCCCCACCCTGCTGACGCTGCCCACCGATCGTCCCCGCCCGGCAGTGGAAACTCATCACGGAGCGACCCTGCCCTTCGAGATTTCCGCGGGGACCACTGCCGGGTTGAAGGCCCTGAACAAACAGACCCAGACTACGTTGTTTATGGCCCTGGCTGCCGCATTTGACATCCTGCTGGCGCGATACTCCGGCCAGGACGACATCTGCATCGGCGCGCCGATTGCCAACCGCAACCGGGCGGAGATCGAAGCGTTGATCGGCTTCTTCGTCAACACGCTGGCGCTGCGCGTGCAGGTGGACGGGACTGCCAGCTTCGAGGAGCTGTTGCAGCGGGTGCGCGCCGTTACGTTGGATGCGTACGCCCACCAGGACGTGCCCTTCGAGCAATTGGTGGGCGTGCTCAAACCGGAGCGTCACACCAGCCACTCGCCGCTCTTCCAGGTCATGCTGGCATTGCAGAATGCGCCCATGGGCCGACTGGAATTGCCCGGGCTAACCTTGCAGCCAGTGACCGCCGAGAACGCCACAGCCAAGTTCGACCTGACCCTGAACATCACCGAAGCGGATGGGCAACTCTTTGCCGCGTTCGAATACAACACCGACCTGTTCGACCGGACGACCATCGAACGCATGATCGGGCACTTCACCCGTTTGCTGGACGCAATCGTCGCCAACCCCGCTGCGCGCATTCAGGATTTGACGATGCTGGGCGCGGACGAACTGCGCCAATTGCTCATCGAGTGGAACGCCACTGCAGCGAAATATCCGCACGCTACGCGAAAATGTATCCATGAGTTGTTCGAATCTCAGGTAGAGCAAACCCCAGGCGCGATGGCGCTGGTTTTCGAAGACCAACAATTGACATACTATGAACTCAACCAACGAGCCAACCAGTTGGCGCATTACCTCCGCAGCCAGGGTGTTGGACCGGATGTGCTGGTGGGCATCTGCGTCGAGCGCTCGGTTGAGATGGTCATTGGCCTGCTGGGTATTCTCAAAGCAGGCGGCGCTTATGTCCCGCTTGACTCGCATTTTCCCAAAGACCGCCTGGCCTTCATGTTGGCAGATTCGCGCCTGACCATCCTGCTCACGCAGACGAGCCTGGTTGACAGTTTGCCGGAACACACTGCCTACCCTATTTTCATGGATCGTGACTGGCCTGCCATTGCCAATGAAGCCATCGCCAATTGTTCGTATCAAGATATCAGCCCCGACCATCTTGCCTACGTTATATACACATCCGGTTCCACCGGCAAGCCCAAGGGCGTGCAGGTTACCCAAAAGGCGGTCGTCAATTTCCTGACCGCCATGCGTCGTGAGCCTGGGCTGACGGCGTGCGACAGGCTGCTTTCGGTGACAACCTTGTCCTTTGATATTGCCGGGTTGGAGCTTTACCTGCCTCTTATCAGCGGCGCAGTCGTGGAAGTGACGCCGCGTGAAATAGCGATGGATGGTTTCCGCCTGTGCGAGCGTTTGAAAGCCAGCCATGCCACTATTATGCAGGCCACACCTGCCACCTGGAAGCTGCTGCTTGAAGCAGGTTGGGATGAAAATGAGCCGATCAAAATATTGTGCGGCGGCGAAGCCTTGTCGCCTGCGCTGGCGCGTGCTTTGCTGCCCCACGCAACATCGCTCTGGAACCTGTACGGTCCTACCGAGACGACCATCTGGTCTTCCCTGGCGCGTATCCAGGCGATTGCGCCCGGCAACAGTCCAATCGGTCGCCCCATCGCCAATACCCAATTCTACGTGCTTGACAGACAACTCAACCCCACCCCAATCGGCGTGCCCGGCGAACTATACATCGGTGGCGACGGACTGGCGCGCGGATACCTGAACCGCCCCGACCTGACGGCTGAGAAATTCATTCCCGACCCGTTTGCGGAAGGCGGTCGCCTTTACAAAACCGGCGACCTGGCGCGTTACCTGCCCGCTTCGCGTGGCGACATCGAATTTGTCGGCCGCGTTGATCACCAAGTGAAAGTGCATGGCTTCCGTATTGAGTTGGGCGAGATCGAAATTGCTTTGACCGCGTTGCCCGAAGTGCGAGAAGCAGTCGTAGTTGTGCGCGAAGACAAAAATGGAAACAAGCGTTTGGTTGCTTATGTGGTGACTGCATCAGAAGCGAAACCGACAGTTGACGACTTGCGCAATTCTCTCAAGACCACCCTGCCACAGTACATGCTTCCGTCAAATTTTGTCTTCCTGGAGCATTTGCCTCTCACGCCAAATGGTAAAGTAGACCGCAAGGCGTTGCCCGCGCCGCAGCAAGAGCGCCAGAATCTGGCGACAGGATTTGCGCCGCCTCGCAATGCTATTGAGGAAACCCTTGCCCAGATTTGGGCCGATGTCCTGGGAGTAAAACAAGTTGGCATCTACGATAATTTTTTTGAGCTTGGAGGCGATTCGATGCTCAGCTTGCACTTTATTGCCTTGATACACCAGGCTGGCCTCGATCTTGATCTCAGGCAAATTTTTCAGCGCCCGACGATTGCGGAATTAGCCGAAGTAGTGAACACAACCCCTGTGTTTCGACCCGAGCACCACATCATTACAACCGGGTTTGGCCCGCTGGCGCCCAATCAATATTGGTTCTTCGAGCAAAACTTCCCTGGTCAGCATCACTTTAATGGCGCCATGTTTTTCGAAACAAGTTCGCATCTAAAGTTGGAACCTGCCCTTGTAAAAGAAATTGTGCGAAGCCTGGAAATACATCACGAGGCGCTCCGGATGCGTTTCATCCAGGATAGCTCAGAATGGCGGCAATTTGTCGCCGCGTTTGATGAAGAGATACCCTTTTCTGCAATAGACCTTTCAGCATTGCCAGATCAAGAACAAACTCAGGCAATCGAAAAAATAGCCAATGAAACACAGACCAGCCTGCGCTTGTCCGAAGGGCCGTTGCTGCGAGTTGTCCTTTTTAACCTGGGCGACCACAAACCGGATGGTTTGCTGATAATCATTCACCATCTTGTAACCGACGGTTTTTCCTACACAATCCTGACGCAAGATATCCTAACAGCATATGAGCAACTCAGCCTGGGGCAAACAATTCAATTGCCGCCAAAGACAACCCCATTCCACCAATGGTGTGAGCGCCTGGTGGAATATGCCCAATCACCGCAGATACAACAAGAGCTACAATATTGGCAGGCAATACCCGGCGAAACATTGCCAGGCCTCCCGCTTTTTGATTATCCCAATCCAAGTTTTATTTTTGGATCTGCCTATATGGTATCGGGGATGCTTGGCCAAGAAGAGACTCGCATCTTATTGCAAGATGTCCTGAAAACCCATGATATGCAACTCATCGAAGTGATGCTGGCAGTCTTGGCCGAGACACTTGGACAGGCGAAAGGCGAACGCTCGTTGTTTGTGGACATCTTGCGACATGGGCGAGATATTCCATTAGAGAACGTGGACTTGTCGCGCACAGTAGGCTGGTTTGTCATACATTATCCCCTGCTACTAAGGTTGGAGAGCGCTGGCAGTTTGGAAGAAACATTACCACTGGTCAGGCAACAATATCGCCAGCCGCCAAATGGGGGGATTGGCGATGAGTTGCTGCGCTACATGAGCGGAAATGACGAACTAAAAAAGACACTCCGACCTCACCCCAAGCTTATTTTTAGTCACGAGTCATCTCAATCAACCTCGGCTGATAAAGGCCCGATTCGGTCTGTTTCCACACCGACCGGGAACTTCATAAACTTCGTGAACCCAGAAATTTCGTGGCCTTACCTGCTTGAGTTGAGAACAATGATAGTAGATAATCAGCTTCATTGGGCCTGGACCTCCGGCGAGACCGTTTACCACCGTTCCACGGTCGAGCAGTTGTCAAAGAATTTCGGCGATATCTTGAAGAAACTTTGCTGCACTAAAGACCAGGCCGATATGTTTAACGGATACTGATATGAGACTCTAGGGCATATTGCAGCCCTGATAAAACAGACTCAGTAGATGAAAAATTCGTAACTTCTCAATAATCGGTGGTTGAGTAAGCGGCGGTGCTATCCCGCTGCCGTACACTGCACCGAACGCACACCTGTCCCGGCGTCCCTACGGGAGTGCAGGTGTCGAAACCACTTGCAACAACAATTCCCCCCAAATTTTGAGAAGATACTACAAGCCAAAGTAACCGTGATGGCACAGCCGTTATTTCCTGTCGGCTACATAGTGACGAACTGCTTCACGAAAAAACTCTGCCATTTGCGGTGCAAACTTGTCGAAGTTGGCCTTGAAGCGCGGGTCAGTATTATACAGGTCGGCCAGGCCGAGCAGTTGCTCCAGGTTCGGCGTCCAGAAATAATCCATGTGCTTGCGCCAGCGCTCCACACAGGCCTGCGCTTCGGCGGAACCTGCGCCTTTGGGCATGGCTTCGACCAGGTCGGCGTAGACCTGGTTACCTTCATCGAGGATGCGCTGTTTGTCGGCAGCGGAGTAGGACTTCCACTTGCGGTTCGACTCTTTGACGGTGGCCGGGTCGTACATCTGCTCGGCCTCGGCAGCGTATTTCTTTTCTTCTTCTTCGGTAAAGGCGGCAAAAAGCTGTTTTTTGCTCATGTTCGTTTTTCCTTTCAGGTGTGAGATCGTATTGTCCACAGTCTGGATGAGACGCTCCAGGCGCTCGATGCGTTTTCCGAGTTCGGTTTTGTGGCTTTCCAGGGCCGGGAGCAGGTCGAAATCACGGCGTCCCATGATTTGACGGATCTCCTCCAGCGGCAGGTCCAACTCCCGGTAGAACAGGATTTGTTGCAGCCGCAGCAGGGACTCCTCCCCGTAGTAGCGATAGCCGTTTTCGCCCACCCGGGACGGCTTGAGCAGTCCGATGGTGTCGTAGTGGTGCAGCGTGCGCGGGGTGACGCCCGCCAGTTTGGAAAGTTGTTTGACCGTGAACATGGCCTTAATATAAACCCTGACGTAACGTTAATGTCAAGGGTTGCGAAGGGATTGAATCCGATAAAAACAAATATTGCGCAAACGCCTGGAATCCTGTATAATCTCGCCGCTGTAGTTCCGCCCCGCAAAGTACGCGGGACAGGCCACCGTAGCTCAGTTGGTAGAGCAGACGATTCGTAATCGTCAGGTCAAGGGTCCGACTCCCTTCGGTGGCTCTGATAACAAAAGACGCCCGTTGATCGCGGCGTCTTTTTGATTGGGACGGGTCAGAGACCCTGTCCCAACAGGACGGGTCAGTCCCAACAGAAAGGCCGGTGAAAAGTCCAGGTGGACATTTCACCGGCCTGTTGATTATATTTCAACGGTCTCAGCCGCCCCCACCATCGCCGCCCCCACCGCCGCCTCCGCCGTCGCCGCCCCCACCATCACCTCCGCCGCCACCCCCGTCGCCGCCTCCTCCGCCATCACCCGGTTTTTCCGTTGGTTGTTTTTCGCCCCCCGTGTCCGTCTTTTTAGGTTCAGGCGTTTCAATATCTGGCGGTTCAGTCTTGCCCGGCTCGACTGTTTGCCTGGGTTCTTTCGTCCCAGTTGCAGTGTCGGACGGCGGCTGCGTGGGCCGTAGCGTGGCTGTGGGTGTCAGGGTGGATGTGGCAGATGGAACCTGGATCAGGTTGATTTGTTCGGCCTGGATGACGCCGTTTTCCGTCTCGCCGATGACCCGCACCCGCGCGCCGGGGACAATTTTTCCGTTCGTTGCCAACTCGTTATCGACGGCAATCTTCAAACCGGCAACCTGCCAGACGTTGGGCTGCTGTGCCTCGACCACGCCCTGGAAATCGACCCTGGTTTTACGGCTTTCAGAGAAAAGCGTATGGATTTCGTGGACGCGTTCCTGTTCGAACTCGGTTTCGCGTTGCGCTTTGGCTTTGGGGTCGAGGATGACGGCGAGCTGCACGCCTTCCCAACTGCGCTTCACCGGATATAAATTATCACCGGGGAGCGAATTGGAGGAGGCAAATACCAGCCCCGTGCCGCCGGAGAACAGGAAAACAAACGCCGTGAGCGAAGTCGCCAGGGTGCGGACCGTGCGCCCCGGCTGCCAGAGCTTGCGCCAGAAGGGAGCCAGCGCCGCCGCCCGGTCGCGTTCGCGCAATTCGGCGGCGTGTTGCAGCACCCGCGCCCGTCCGCGGCGCATGGCATCCGCCGGGACTTCACGGACAGCCTGGGCGCGCGCCTGGGCGGCGGTCTCCAGAATGGGGCGCAGTTCGTCTGCCAGCGCAGGGAAACGCGCCAGGCACGATTCCAGGTCTGCGCCTTCTTCAAGGGCCTGTAAACAAATTTCGAGGGAGTCGTACAGGGTATTTGTCATAGGATTTCACCCGCGCTGCGGTTAAGGGCGGCAAGCGCGCGGAATTGGAGCTGTTTTACGGCATTAACGTTCTTTTTGAGGAAATCGGCGGTCTCTTCGAGCGAGTATCCCTGCCCGAAGCGCAGGGCCAGCACGTTTTGCTGTTCGTCCGTCAATTTCGACATGGCGTCTTTCAGGTGACGGGTGCGCTCGCGCTGCTCGACGTCCACAATTGGATCGGGCCGCTTGTCCGGCAGTGTTTCGGGAAGTTCGTCGGTCGGGCGGCGGTAGGATTGCCGGAAGTGGTCGGTGACGATGTGCGCGGCGGTGCCCAGCAGCCAGGCTTTCAGGCTGGTTTGGGGCGGGTGGCCTGATTTGATGGCTTCCAGCAGGCGCACAAAGACTTCGCTGGCAATATCTTCGGCGGTGGTTTCATCGTTCAGGCGATAGCGCACAAAACGATACACATCCGGGTAGTAGCGATCGAAAACAGCACCGACAGCCTTAGAATCAAGACTGCGTAATTCGTCCAGTTCGGTTTGCCCAGCAAGAATCGGCATAGTGTATAAGAGGGAAAGAGAGTTGGTGGTTGCCGGTGTGGAGTATACCATCACCCTAATTGTCGCTCAGAAGGGTAAAAAGTTACGGGCGGCGGGTTTTGTATATCCCCCCAAGGGGGCAGACCCGGTTTACTGACTAACAGGCGCATCCTGCTTGGGTTGCATGAAGTGTTTGACCTGCTTGCCGATCAGGATGTAGCGGAACGATTTGCCTTGAATGGCCATGACCGCGCCGACAAACCCATAGGCGATGAAGGCAAAGCCGCCGAGGAAGATTGCGCCGAACACCAGGAAGGGGATGAGGAATGTCAACCAGATTAAAGGGTTGGCGTTTTGGGGCGTTTCGGAGGAGGATGAAAAAGGCGCGGACAGGAACATGCTAAAAAAGGAACACATGTAACAGCCCATGCCGATGAACCAGGCCACGATCATGCTGAGTTGATATGCGGCTGCCTGGAGGGCCTGGAAGGCCACGTACTGTGACTTGTCTTTTTGCGTCACCCAAATGACGATGGGGACGACAACGCCCATGAACGGCATGAGCGCCGAAATGTGCGCCAATGCGGCCATGACGCGCTCATCCTGGTTTGACGTTGAAGAAGTGGAGTTGCTCATTGTCCTGCTCCTTTGTTGTGAATGTAGTCTGCTATTTTTTGGAGGCCAGCAGCGGATCGATCAAACTTGTGAAAACTGACAGGGACTGCGGGCCAACCAATAGCTGGTTGTTCACTAAAAAAAACGGGGTGCCATTGATGCCATGATCGAAACCTTCCTGCTGCTCGGCGTTTACGCGGTCTTGATAGCGGCGGGAGGTCACGCATTCATCAAATTGGCTGATGTTCAACCCAATTGCGGTTGCGTAAGATTTCAAATCGCTCGCTTCGATGGCTCCATTATGCTCATAGACTGCGTCGTGGAATTGCCAAAATTTACCCTGTTCGTTCGCACACTGTCCGGCCTCCGCAGCTTTGGGCGAGAGCAAGGTAATGACAGGGAAATCCCGCCAGATGAACCGGATCTGGTCGCCGTATTTGGCGCGCAACCGGTTGAGTACATCTGCCTTGTACCAGTACCAGCATGAGGGACAACCGAAATCGCCATATTCGATGATAGTAACCGGAGCGCTCTTCAGGCCCAGGGTAGGGGCGGCATCCATTGGCGCAGGGCTTGTCGGTGTTGGGGTCGGAGCCGGTTCGAAATTCAGGCGCGGAAAGACGACCAGCGCGCCAACAATGAGCAGCCCTAAAACAGCGACACTTATCAATAATCCCTTTCGGAAACCATTTTGCCTCTCACCACTGAGACCTGTTTTTGATCCTGGATTTGTTTTCATGGCGACTTCTTCCTTAACGGGACGGAGGGAACTGCCCCGCCAACCACAATTAGGCGGCGCTGTTTCCCTACCGGACAAAACCAATCAACGAACCGCGAAGACCGCTAAGTTTAAGGCATTTTCTTCGCGCTCTTCGCGTGCTTGGTGGTTAAATTTCGTGTTGGCGCTTCGATAGCCTTGCGGCCACAATCCGGCCTGCGCTGTTCAGGCCTCGCGATCAAAGCCGTAGCGGTCGAAGATGAAGCCCAAGTCGCGCAGCACGTCGGCGCGTGTAAGCCCGAATTCGTCCATATTTTGGTTGTTGTGCTCGCGCTTGTAGCCGCGCTGCGCCCTGGCCTGTTCTGCGATGGAGCGGCGCAATGCGTCTGAAAGGTCGAGATCACAGAACGCCGCGACGCGCCCGACTTCTCCCTCCAGGTCACGCATCATGTCCTCGTAGCGCACGGTGATGACCCGCGACTCCGGCAGGTGGCCTGCCGCCAGCAGGTCTTCGACATAGCGGTACAGGCTGACGTTGTGCTCGTAACGGCGTCGGATGTAGCGATCGAGCACAGCCGGCGGGAGGCGATCCTTCCCCCACTGATGGTAGCACACGTTTTGATGGAGCGAGAGATGGGAAGGGATCGTATCAAGCGGGGAGCGAACCAGGTAGACGATACGCGCATCAGGGTAGGCTTCGAGCAGGGTGCGGACGCGCATGGCCGAGTAGTTCATCTTGGTTACGACGCGCTGACGCCCTGTGAACAGGATTTGCCTGCGGATGCACCCATCGAACCAGGCCATGCTCTCGCGCCGTAGTTTCGCCGGGAGATCATCGCAAAACACAATATCGTCGAAGTCTTCATCGGAGAAGGCCAGGCCGCCCAAAGGGGGATAGAACTGCGTCAATGCATGGAACAGAAAAAGGAAGTCTTCCTCATCCACTTCTCCCAGCGCGAAGAGATGCCCCACCTTCTTGGGCACGATCACATCTTTTCCCTGGCGAATCAGGCGATCCATCAGCGGCCCCAATAATTTGCGCGAGGTCAGGGACGGAAAGAGCAGGTGCCAGAATTTGAAGACGACGAAGTCTTCGGTGGAGGTCAAACAGCGGTGCAGCATCGTGGTCCCGGAGCGCGGATGACCGATGATGAACACGGGCCGGTCAACGGTCATACGACGCCAGGCCGGGAAGAAGAGGTTGTCGAGCTGCATGAAGAGCAGCGTGGATTCGCGCCACAGTGTATAGAGAATCAACACCCTGAGCAAATCCGCTCCGATGCCGAAGGTTTGCGCGGTCGCCCGTATCGATTGCCAGTGGTGCCGCCGCCAGAAATCGTTCAGGCTTTCATCTTCCTTGCTGCGGGTCATACATGCCTCGGCATTGGGGATGTTGCGGTTTTGTTTTTAAAGATGGATCGTTCAATCGGAATTTTTATCATGTTGGGTTGCATCTCCTTTATCGAATTGCCAGGCCGCTTCCGGCAGCGCCGGTCACGATTCTACTTTGCCTCCGCAGTTTAGGCGCTTTTGTTATTTTAGGTTCTCTGAGAATCAACGTGGTGCCCGCCAGATATAAGTCGGATTGGCAATCCGACTTACGATTGCCGCCAGATATGGTGGCCTATCATGGAAAATCTCAGAGAGTCTTATTTTAACTTGCAATCAGCCATTCATTTCTATTGCTTCCGGCAAATGAACAGGCACCCTTTTGTTTTTACCTTGTAATATCCGCACTGGCGAACCTCAGTTTCAAATTTATCCTGTATTGTATCCACTGACTGTTCAAGTATTTGATGAACGCGTTCGTTACGAACTGACATAAAATAATGGATGATTGAGGCAAAATCCTTTATTCGCAATTCATTCTGATAGAAGCGTCGATCAGTATATTGAAAATAGTTGGACAAAATTGCCACTCCTGTTTCCGCGCCAAAAATGGATGTCAAAACACTGTTCGGCCATAGCGCGTCATCCGTAATATTGATTAGTTTTCGTAGTTCTGTTAAATGTTCGATACTGTTTGTAGTCGAATAAAACACCCCGTTATCTTTAAGAACCCGCGATATTTCGCCCAGGACTTTGTTTAAATCCAAAGCATGGTACAAATTATGGTTTGAAATAACGATGTCAAATGTTTTATCGGGATATGGAATATGATGGAAATCAATTACTTCATAGTTGAACGCATTTCCGCCAAGATTTTCTTTCGATTTTTCGAGCATTCCTTTTGAGAGATCGGACAAAAGAATTTCACAATGATGAAAAGAATCTTTCAAGTCTTTCCATAAATTGCCGGTTCCACAGCCCAACTCTAAAATCTTCACGTGATTATCCGGAATGATTTGTTCAGCAAGCCATCTCGAAAACGTTTTAGGGTCTATGGAATACTGATAAAGACTCATGCGCGATTCAAGGTTTTTGCTCGAAGCATATTGTTCCTTTATTGGTTGCAGCATGATGCAATAACTCCTAAAGATCTTGCTATGCGCCGAACGAAATGCTTCACCCCCTGTGGGGGCAGGTCGGCAGCGGTGGGTTTTTCAATCGAAAGCAAGTACAGCGCAACTTTTCAGGACACGCTACGCGCTGTTTCTGTAAATCAACTCATTCGAAGCTTCCCATTCGGCTCTATCGCTTCTGCAAAATCGCTATTTTTACACATCCGAATTGGCAAACGGTTTTCGATTACAAGACTAATAATTGTTTTTGCAATGGCGGGAGGTTCTGAATCTTCCGGCGATTCACGGGAATATAGAACAACTCCGTTTCGTTGGGCTAAAGCCATTAAAACATTCTTCAAAACTTCCATACTTGTTGTGTTCCCATCAAGAATAACATCGCCTGACTTCCTTACAAAAATCTTTACATAAGGCGAGTCTGGCGTAGGCATTCTGGACTTATCCATTTCTTTGACGATCGGTTTTACAGGGCCGGTTGGAAGGCTATCCATCACTTTGATGAGGTCATTTAATTGTTTTTGCACTACTTTACTGAAACTCTCATATTGCATAAGCCCCCTCTCGATATTTCTTCGAGCGTTCTTGTCCCTTTCTTTTTCCAGCCTGTTTTTCTCAAAGCCAATTGCCATATTTACTTTTGCTATTGCTTCACCCATGTACTCTGCTATAACTTGCGCCCGTTTTCCCCATTCAATATATTCAATGTCCGTAGACAATTTTGAATATTCTTCCATCAGAATTTTGTGACGGGAAGATTCGTAGACGAAATTATTCGATTGATTTTCTGCCATTTTTACTCCTGACTGATTACATTAGACGCCCAACGGAATGCTTTACCCCTTGCGGGGGCAGAGGTCGGTAGTACTTCGACGGTGCTCAGTACAAGCGGCGGGATTTTTCGTCGAAGCCATAAAGCGGACTCGTTACGCGAGCGGCGAGCAGGCAATGAGTTTTTAGGACACACCAGCAGGCGTTGGACGCATTTGTTGATTCAAGACCTATTATCCGGGATATAAGCCCTCCAGTGAACGCCTGTTAAAAACCATTTCTTATAGGCTTCACGAAACCCGGGCATTTTGAACTCAGGGTAATCGGGAGTCTGTTCTATGCGTTGAAGGATTAAAGAAACGTCGTAAACCAGCCGGCGGATGGAGATTGTCTGGTTTCCAGATGCATCAATATCCAACATAACCCAGGATGAGCGCGGATCGCCATCCAATGGCGCGCCAACGCTGCCGACGTTGCATATCAACCTGTTGTCCATTTCTTTATAAAATGGCACATGCGTATGTCCGCAGAAAACCTGGAATAGATGTTCCTTTTCCATGTATTCAAGCAGTTTCTGCCATTCCTGCTCTGCCATGCCAGGTAAAATCCCAGGCCCATGATAAAACCATTCCCGATGTTCGGGCCTTATTTCAGGATCAGGCTGAGCTTGAACCGCCAAACGATCGAGCGGTGAGTCATGGACAAGGTATGCGTTGTTCCAGCGAATGGTATCAGGGAATGATCGTATCCAGTCCAAATCCGGCCCTGACAGGTGGCTTTCAAACCACCGTATCAAGTCGATCATATCTTGATTCCAATCTTCCTTTCGGTTTGACAAAGCTTCCAAATCAGGCGTTGTCAAATACGCTTCGGCGTTCCCCCTGATGCAGGAAAGCCTCACATTGTTTGCGTTACTCCATGTCCGTAACATCTCCACGCACCCATGCGGGTCAACTCCATTGATAATGTCGCCGAGCATGAATACTTCGGCGCATTTTTCACGCTGAATATCGTCCAGGACAGCTTGGAGCGCCGGAGAATTACCGTGAATATCTGACAAGAATGCGACTTTGGATGGCATTTTGGATACCTTTCACGCGCTTGACAGGGGATATACCGCCACCGCTTGATCGCCCAAACCACCCGGACGTTAGGCAGCGTAAGATGATACCAGAAATATTCTAGCACAAAACAGCGAATTCCTACTCACCACGCATCGGCGAAAACCCCAAAGAAGCCCGCCCCCGCAGGGGTCTTCCCTGGATAACAGTTGCGCATAAAAAAGACGCCGGAATACTCCGGCGTCTTTTGGGGGGAACGGCGTGATTGAAACGCAAAAGCGCGGGCGCGTTACTTGATGCCGCCTGCGAAGACCCAGGGGCCTCGAATGCCGAACAGATCCAGGAACATCTGCTTGTCGTTCAGGACGGATTGGGCTGCTTCAGCTGACATGGTATTCGGTTTTTGAACGATAACGATTCCACACTGGCCTCCACCATCTCCATGTTCCCATGTATTCTTTATCTTAATCCCGGTCTTTTTCTTGTCCAATGCAGCCTGTATCTTTTGCATATACGGCGTATCACTTGCACTGCATGTATCAGCTTCGCTTGGATCGCGGGCAATGCTGTTGATCGTGATGGTAAACCGGGTTGCATCGAAACCGGAGGGCAGGGTATAGCGGATCGTGTCGCAGCGCTGGCCCATTTTCTGGCCAGGCGCGGCGTCCGTTTGCTCGTCAACATCACCCTTTATGATGTGTTGTTTCATTTTCCCATCCACCAGCGCCGGCGGATAACGAATTTCAATCACAGACATGGATACGATGGCAGCTTTATGGCCCTGCGCATCGACAACTTTTTCATTCGGCATATCCCATATGAGCCAATCGCTATCATCGAGCATGTCAAAACAAATGTCTGCCAACAATTGTCCATCGCTCAAGCGGTAATTCCCGGCATGGAAGGTGATGCCGTTGGCATAGACGGATTCGAAAGATGCGCCGGGAACTTCATTGCCTGGAAAAACGAAGGTTCCAGCCGGTAAAGCGGGCGCATTCTCGACGGTCGGCGTTGGCGCGCTCTTGGCCTGCGCCACCGGCTGAACTGCCAGGGATCGAAGCCACAGGCCCGCAGCCAGGACAATGATAAGCGGCACAACAATTAAGCCCACTGTTTCAACAGTTTTTAGCCAATTTTTTGAAGCGCTTTTATCCGTTTGCATTTTTTCTCCAGTTTATGTCGAAAACAAGGTGAGAGTTACCCAGATTAACCGAAAATTGTGCAGTAACCGGGAGTGCTTTGAGCAATTGGAACTGCAATGGGGGTAAGACCGGTTTTTGCCTTTCCACAGGCCTGAACAGGGTAACTCGGGCCAAGCATGCCTGTGTATACAGTCGCGCCAACACCAATCCAGGTAGCAGATGATTTCGAGTATTTCAGGTTGGCAGGATAAGCATAAGGCGGCCACCAGTCTGTCGCGGCTGCGAACCACGAAAGTGTAGAAGAATTTATCGTTCTGGCCCATTTGGCATTGCATGAGCTTGAGTAACGCAACTGCACGGTTGCAACCGCATTCACAGTTCCGGGGATGATCGGCGTTGTAAGCGCTTGTTTCGTCGATATACCTGTACAACCCTGAACGTTCGGGTCTTTTCCATTACAGCCATTACCACTACATGCGGCAGAAGCATTATCTGGAAAAGCCCCGATCAGCCCAACCAGCATCAATCCCAAAAGCGCCCCGTATAAGACTTTCACAACTTTCGACTGCAACCATTTAGCGGCCATGTTTGCTCCTGGTGACTGAATTTGGATATTGAAAATCATTATAGATGGGGGAAGGAGTATGTGTCAAGTTTAAAAATTTTAGCCGCCTGCGCATCATACGAATAGCGCGCAGACAAGGCCATCAAATTCACGACGCCCCGGCGTTATCAATGGAGTATTCTCCATTGGCAATGGAGAGTATCCGTGTATCAAAGGAGAACTCTCCATTTTCAATGGAGAATTCTCCTTTCACAACAGGGAATGCTCCACCGCATAAGCCGGAATACCTTAAATTGGTGAAAGGGTGTTGAATTTGCCTGCGCGCCGCGCTATACTGGTTTAAGATATTGGGCACTCGCCCATCAACAACCCTGTTTTATTCCATTTCGAATGGAGGCAAAATGGCAACAAACCGTAACAACCGTCTCGATGCGAAAGTGCTGCTGACCGATGACGCCACCCTGGCGGCGCTCAAAACCATCGGCGGCTACCAACCCTTCAAGCCGGAACTCAGCGTCGAGGCATTGACGACCAAACAGGCAGCCATGCGCGCCGCAAATGAAGTCGAAGTCCAGGCGCAAGCCGCGCTGGACGCCGCGCGCGACGCCGCCGTGGCCGCCCAATGGGATTACCACAACAGCATTCTGGGCGCGAAAGATCACGTGGTCGGGCAGTTCGGCTCAAGCTCCGACCAGGTGGCTGCGCTGGGCTTGAAGAAGAAGTCCGAGCGCAAAGCGCCCGCGCGCAAGAGCAAGGCTG
>JBARBA010000304.1:0-23469 GCA_049792555.1 Anaerolineales bacterium | reverse complement strand
GCCTTTTGGCCCCGCCCCGGACGTAAACGTCCGGGCTATTATTACGAAGTCGCTTTGGCGGCTGTTTCTCTATGGAGAAAATGAAAACCTGCCTTTGAATTGGAATGCCTTATCTAAACAGTATTGGACTTCGTCCCGACTTACGGGTTGGCCCCAGATATGGAGGGATACCACACTGATTTCCAAAGAACCTGAACAAACGCAAAGGTCTGGTTGGCTTGAGTGCCTTCCAGACCTTTGTGTGTTTTGGGGGAACGTTTGGCGCGCGTTAGCGTTTGGCGGTCAGGCCGAAATCGCTCCATTTGGTGGGCTGGTTGATATAGGCCAGTTTGACGGCCTTGGCGGCTTCGGACTGCCAGGCTTTCATTTCGTCGGCGGCGGCGTTCAGTTCTTCGGTCTTGAGTTTGGATGCGGTTTTGAGGGCTTCCTGCTCATCGTTCAGCTTTTGCACGCGCTCCATGACTTCCTTGCCGCGCGCGGTGAATTCGGCGGTCACGCCGCGCCCGGCGACCTGCTCGGCATTGGCCGTCAGCCCCACCACCATCTGGCGCACGCCGGCAATTGCTTCGGTTAAACTTTTTTTGACGTCCATGGTAATACTCCTTTGTTGTGAAATAGGTTGAAAAACTTTCGCTGCACCTATTATATTCATTTTTGAACCTGGCGCAAGGATTATTTTATATGGACGGGGCGCTCGGTGAGATTTAAAAAGTGTAAATCCATATGGATTTGTTCTAAATCTATCTGGATTTGTTATAAATCCATATGAATTTTCTATAAATCCATATGGATTTGCTCTAAATTTATGTTGATTTGCTATAAATCTATGTGGATTTGTTCTAAATCTATGTGGATTTTCTCCCTGCCCATATGGACGAAGACCTGATCCATCTGGCGCAAGATTTTATTCATCAAGTCAACGGCAGGCGTTTTATGACTGTGCTAACCAGCCATGCTGTGTAATTCTTCTCGTACTACTCGCCGCAGGATTTCCTCCAACGGTTCTTGACGGCGAAGAACATATTCTCGAAGAGCTTGATTCATCAATGTCTGATAATTACCGCCACCGATTGAGTCTACCTCGTTTCGGAACCAGTCCAAGATGTCATCATCAATCCGAATAGTGATACGGGTTTTGCCAGCGGGAATAGGATCAAGCGCCCCGCGTTTACCCTTGCTGAAATCGTATTCATTTTTCATGATATTCCTCGTATTGTCTACGTTCCAATGGAGTAGTTTTACGCGCAGAAATGATACGAATAGTGTCATTTCGCCAAGTGAAGACAACAATCAAGACCCGACTCTGTGCGTCCATACCAATGGTGATATATCGTTCTTCTTCATTATGCTCGTCTTCAATGGTGATAGCAGCAGTATCTTCAAACACCAACACGGCATCAGCAAACGATACGCCATGTTTCCGAAAATTTATTCGAGCTTTATGTGGGTCCCATTGGTAGTCCATTGTTATATTATATGCACAAATGTACACGAAAGCAAGGGGGTTTTGAACTTCTATATTCAATTTGGAAAGCAAACGCCATCGCGGTAGGACTGCCAGCTACCCGACAGGCCCCGCATATTATCCAGATGCTCTTGCTGGACAAATCCCGGCGTGCGGAACTTATCGCACCGGGCTTTTCAACCGAAATCATAACTGGTCTTTCACCGGCAAGCAGACGATGGATTTTCAAGACACACCACGCGGTGTTGGCTTTCTTTTAGTAGAGAACTTTAGCCAAGCAGTTCAATAGTATCTCCCATAGCCTCAATAAACACACTCGGTTGAGTTCCTGTCCACATAAAATGAAGGTAACGTTTACAACGACTCATAGCAACTGCAAACAATCTAAAATCATCCTCGCGTTTTTGTGAAATCCAAACTTCACCTTCTCCACCTCGAAAATCAGGCAAACTATCTCTGTCTGTTCCGACAAGAACGCAAACATCAAATTGTTCGCCTTTGACTTGTCTTGCTGTTGTAAGAACTATAGAATTCTTTGGCGGATGTTTGCCTTGTCCATTAAGACGATGAATTTTAACATCCAATTCACGCACTACTATGGCCTCCATACTCTTTAATTGCTCGTCATCAAAGCAAATGATAGCAATTTCTCGTGGGTCAATACCATTTTCAATATGCCTTTTTACTAAAGCAGTGGTTGCCCGTTTCATACCTGAATCTGTCAAGAAACCTTGAGAATTTGGCTTAGGGGCATCAGGTGATTTTGGATTCGCTACGATTTGTCCCCAAAGCGAGTTGTAATCATAGATAGGATAGGATGCGATGAGTGCCTGAAGCGAAGCAAGAATCTGTTTTGAGTTGCGGAAATTTACTTCTAGCCGTCTTATAAAGAATTTTTCATCTGTGTCATAACCCATTTCCCGCAGAGTTGGATAGCGAGAATATACCATCTGACCTTGATCAAAACACATCATGATATTACGCTCATCTTTAACAAGTGCTGCCATCAAATGAATTTGATGTCTGAAAAAATCGTGTGCTTCATCTAGCATTAAATAATCAAATCCTTGATTATCCTTATCGAATTTTTGCCAAACGGTCTGACTGACTTGCCGGAAACAATCATTCACCAAATCGTCCGAATCTATCATGCGCAATGACTTTAACGTTGTGTCATAAACTTGATAAACCTCCCATACAAATTTTCTAAATTCCCGGTCAGTGCTTCGAATCCATTGAGTTGGCTTATGTTCATTGAGATAAGCGCTTAATGAAGGTATGCCTCGTGCTTTGATAAACTGTGATATCTCAGTTTCAATTTCTCGCAGGCCATTTTTGGAACGAATGTCGAATTCATCCCAAAGAGTGTCGTATTCGGAGCTTACCAAAGACTTACGAGCCTCATCCACTACTAAATTAAACAAGGCTTCGCGTTGCTTATCCATTCTCTCCGCCCGATAAGGAGCAATAGGTTCAATTCCACGCTCATCTAACTCCAAAAATTTTTCACACCATTCCAGTAAATTGGTAACAACAAGTTGTTGAGGAGCATTTTCTTGCAAAAATTCTCCCAAGCCCAAAGTGAGAAATTGCTGATAAATTTTTCGCCCCAAATCACGATTAAACACAAAAAATCCCAACCTAAAAGGTTCGCCCTTTTCTTTCGCTTGCCTAAGTAAGTTTGCGGCACGCAAAACAGCAGTTAAAGTTTTCCCCGTGCCAGGCCCTCCCTTTATACGGATTGGGATAAGCAAAGGCTTCGTAACAACATCTTTTTGCATGGGCGTAAGTAACGCTTGCCATTTATCATAATCAACATTATCAACTTCTTTAGAGACAGACACATTAAGCTCATATTGAGCAATTGAACCAACTGTTCTCTCATCACGACGGCGCATTTGAGCAAGATGACGACTATATAATGTATCTAATTTTGTCCATTGATTTTCATTAAGAATGTCAATAAGGTTGATAAGATCATCATCTTGTTGACATGCCATAACAGCTTTAATATGTTCTGGGGTTGTAATTTCTATTTCTCTTAATTGCTCTTTGTTAATCCAGGTATCAGCAGTTTCAGCAGGTGTTATCGGAGGAGGAGGGGGGGATAATTTCCATGTAAGCGTTGGATAAATCCTTTCATAACGATAAAATAATGCGGACTGCAATTTTTCCCAAGCATCTATTTCTATGCCTCTTGGTTGTTTAACATTTTGCGAAATTTTTCCGTGGGATGCCCATAACATTGAGTCAAAATCGCCGAGAATCACATTTAGTCCGATATTATTTATATCCACCATATGCATCCGTCGATATTCAGATGGCAAAAATATAGATGAAACCTTTAAGTAATATTTAAAAGATTCTGGACGTTTTTTTGCCTTATCTATGAACGCAGCATCGCATAATCCTTTGCAATAACTTTCCCATGATGCTCCATCATTTACCCACCCTTGAATAACATCATCAGATAACAACAATGACCGAGTACCATCAATAGACTTGATTTCATCATGTAATACCCCACAACGTCGAAAATCTAACAACATAACAACATCGGAAACATCAAAATAGGCAACTTTAAACTCTACATTACCGCCAAAAACGTTAGCCGAAGTGATGTGAGGCAACGGCAAAATATCGTTTTTTTCAGGGTCAGTTGCAATTTGAATGATTTCTTTGAGCGCAGAACGAGAGTCAGCTCGCTCATTATTTACTTGATGCCATTCATTATAACGGTGCATAAAGTGAGGAGAAATCCATAAGTAATGCATTGTTTTTTTCCCTTCTTGATGATGTAAAGTGATTAAGTGAGCCAACGAATTAAGGATTGATTCTCAAAACATTGGACGGTATCCCGCTATGCTTCGGGAATGCTGCAACGAGAGAGACGAAAGTCGAAGAAGGGCAGCACGCGCCGCCGCATCTGTTCTGGTGATGGAATTTTTGTGTGGGGTCTTAGGTGGAATAACCATTCCCCACATATGCCCTACTATACGCCCGTTGCTTGTTTTGCGCAATATCCGGCCCATATCCCTGAAAGTGCGGGGTTACTCAAGGTTGCGGGGTTCGGTCAATAAGTGGATGCCGTCCAGAATTTGCCTGACGCGCTGTTCTGACACTTTCCCAATCAATTCCCCAAGTTGTGATTTATCCACCGTAAAAACCTGTGAGACCAAAACGACGCTTTGTTTCGGCAAATCGCCTTCGCCTTGTTCAAGCAATACGTTCCCCGGCGCTTGCGCCCGTTTTACGTTGGAAGTTAAAGCGCAGACGATCACCGTATTGATCCTGCTGGCGTTAAACACATTGTTTTGAACGACAACGTGCGGGTGGCTGTAACCCGGCTCCGAACCAATTGGTTCATCCAACTCCACCCAATAAATGTCGCCTTGATGGATTACCATTCGTTCTCCACCAGTTTACGATGCCGGTTGCGCATTTTGGAGAAGCGGGCTTTTTCGTTTGGGTCCGGTTCATCTGAATAAGCCTGGTTGATTTCATCAAGCAATGTTTGATTCTGGTGATTTTTGACAAAAGTCTCAATGGCCAGTCCAAAAAGGTGACTGCGGGACATGTTGAGTTGTTGCGCCAGGTGATCAGCCTGCTCAAATAACGATTTTTGAATCGAAATAGCCGTTTTAATCGTCGTCGTCATTGGTTATACCTTTCTCTGTATATACAGTATAACCATCCCGATACTTGGAGTCAATCACCTGGTTTTTCAGAATATGCGTTTTTGTAAAGGATGCGTGGGTAGCTTTTATTCCACCGCAATGCGCTTGTTTTCCCGCAGCGACTCGAATGCCGCAAATGCCGCCTTTGTGACCCGGAAGAAATGCCGCCAGGTTTTCAATGCTTTTTATGGCGCTTGCGCGCGGGTTTGGGGGCGACGATTTTGATCGTTGGCGGTTCTTTCTTCCCGCCGTCTGCGTCCTGCGGCTTGGGCTGCTGCGCCTGGGCCATTTTTTCCGCGTTATAAATCGACATGAACGCTTTCATCTGGCGTTCATCGCTCATGTCAAAACCGGCGGCTTCTCCCGACATGATAAACGACTTTCCCGTGCCCGCCCTGGCCGGGCTGAACATGGATCGGGTGAATTCTTCGGGCGAACAGGTTTCCAGGTATTCCAGGATGGGAGCGGCGTTTCGCAAGCCATATTCCCGTTTCAGGAAAGACCAGAACGCGATCAGTTCCGGGATGGCGTCTTCCGTTTCTTTGCGAGTGCGCAGCGAAATTTTGCGCGGGAATATATCGGTAATCAGTTCTTCGACATCGTCAACGTCGAGTTTCGGAATGCTGGCCCCGATATACATGAAACCGTAATACATCAGAAAATCGGCCCACCCGTTTTCGGGATATTGCTGGTGATGCTGTTGGCCTTCGGGCGAGGCCCAAAACTGTTCCAGCAATTCGTCGCGGTAGGCGTCGAATTTTTTCTCAGCCGATTCGCTCGTCGAATCGAGCCTGTCAATTTGATGAATGTCAAGGGTCATACGATCTCTATCTTTTCCGCATTTTTCTGGATGGATTCAACCGCAGCGAAGGTAGCTTTTGTGACCCCGATCAATTGCTCATAGGGAATCGGCGGCTGGCCGCCTGTGCGGATGGCGCGGACGAAGGCCTGCATCTCGTTTAAGTGGCCTTTGTCCTGCCGAAAGGCGGATTTGACCGCGCGGCGCTGGCTGTTATGGATGAGTTCGAGCGCGCGAAAATCGTCCAACACCGCGATGCGCCCTCCGCAAAAAACTTCGACGCGCTCTTTGGGGAAGGCTTTGTCGCCGTTGGCGAGGTAATCGACCACGCCGATGGAACCGTCCGCAAAGGTGAAGGTCAGCGAGACGTTGTCCTGGCAATATTTGCCGCCATCGGGCAAGGCCTGCGCGCTGACCGAGACCGGCGCAGAACCGACCAGGAAGGTCAGGAAATCGACAAAGTGGCAGCCCTCGCCGATGATGCGTCCGCCGCCGACGGCCGGGTCTTGCGTCCAGTGGTTGAGCGGGATATACCCGGCATTGACGCGGTAGTGCATGTAGCGTGGTTCGTTTTGCGTGGAGAAGTGCGCGGCGAGTTGTTGCGCGAGGGGCGCAAATCTCCTGTTAAATCCAACCGTCAACAACTGTTCACTGCTCACCGATAACTGATCACTGATTACTGACAACTGCACACTGTTCAACGCCAATGGTTTCTCGACAAAAACGTGTTTCCCGGCCTGTAAAGCCCTCACCACCAACTCGGCGTGGTTGTCATGACGGGTCAGGATGGCGATGGCGTTGATGTCCGGGTTGTTGAGGATTTCATCGTCGTCGGAGCTGGCGTAGGCAAAGCCAAATTTCTTGCCCGAATGCTGCGCGCGAAGGCCCGCAGCCGAGGCGATGCCGATCAGTTCGATGTCTTTGATCTTTTGGATGGCCGGCAAAAGCGTGGCGTTGGCGTAAAGACCCGCGCCGAGAACGCCAAGGCAGACGGCAGGCGCTGAACCGCCTGTCCGGGCGCTGCGGCGCGCTGTGGGAAATTCGATCCTTTTGCTTTTTGCTTCCGGCTTTTCGCCATAGGTGAGCAAGACCCCCAGGAACGGCTCTTTTTTCTTGCCGGTAATGACTTCATAGGCTTGCGGCGCTTGCTCGATGGGGAAGCGATGCGTAATTAAAGGTTCAACCTTCAGTTTGCCGCTCCCCAACAGTTCCACAATCGTTTCGAAGTTGCGGCCTTCGGTCCAGCGCACATAGGAGGGCGGGTAATCGTGGCCGTGTTCTTCGTAGGACGGGTCGTAACGTCCGGGGCCGTAGGAACGCGAGTTGATGAAGTTGATTTCTTTTTCGTAGTAGATTTTGCGCGGAATGTTGAGACCCACCGCGCCCGTCGCCACCACGCGGCCGCGGTCGCGGGCCAGGGCGCCGGCCAGTTCCACCGGGTCGTTCGACGCGGTATCGGCGCAGATCAGGATCACGTCGAAGCCGCGATTAACGGTAAAGGCCGGGGCCTGTTCCAACGCAGTTTGACGGGAGCAGGCCGAAATCCCGAATTGATGCGCGAGCGCGACCCGCTCCGGGTTGGTATCCACGCCAAAGACGCGGCATCCGGCAGCAGCGGCGATTTGCGCCGCCAATAATCCCAAAAGCCCCAGCCCGATGACGGCCACGCGCTCGTTGAGTTGCGGCTCGGCCAGCCTGAAACCGTGCAGGGCAATTGCGCCCAGCGTGGTGAAGGCGGCGGACTCGAAATCGACGGCGTCGGGCAGCGGGGTCAGCAGGTTGCGCGGCACAATGTTGTATTCGGCATGGACGGCGTAACCGCCGCCCGCGCAGGCCACGCGCTGCCCCACCTTGAAACCGTCCATCCCCTCGCCGGGGACTTTCCCCTCGCCGAGCGCAACAATCGTCCCGGCGGAGGAGTAGCCGAGGGCCATAGGCTGGTCGAGGCGGTTGAAGGCGGCTTCGAGCGTGGTCAGAATGCCTTCGCGCTTCATTTTGTCGATCACTTGTTTGGCAAGATCGGGGCGCGAACGCACTTTGCCGAGCAACGATTTTTCGGCAAATTCGACCAGCATGCGTTCGGTGCCGGCGGAGACGAGCGAGGCGGCCACTTTGACCAGGGCCATTCCGGCGCGCGGGCCGGGGACAGGGACTTCTTGGACGACAGTTTTGCCGTCGCGCATGTTTTGCAGGAGTTGTTTCATGGGGGTTGGAGGATGAGAAAGTGGGAATGGAGGATAGAAAGTGAGAAGTTACCTGGAAATGGGTTCAAAAAACAAAAGCGCCATCATAGATAAAAGTCAAGGGATTGGGTTATGCAACATCCAACCCTTTTGTCTATCTCCCCAAAACGGCGCAATCATTTTTAGCATTTTATGAAATTCATGAACATAGAAATTCGACTTTGATGCCATGTGAAGATAATGCATCAAAATAAATTCGCCAATCAGAATCGACTGCATTCCAAATCGGCGGATGTTCTTCGTGCGTCATGGCAACAGCAACAAACTTGCGATCAGATAAATCAAAATCAGCAAGCAATAAATCATCGTTCGGGAATTCTGTATATGTGGGCTTGTTGTCTATTAATGTCGGTGTAATTTCTTTCAATTCACATTTATTGGGATTGCTCCAATTGGTTAAAACCCACTTCAAGAAGAAATCTCCCACCCCAGGCTGACCTGATTGATTCAGCCTGTTTTTATATTCTTTGATAATTTCCCAACCGTCATCAAGAACGAGCATGCTTTCTGGCGCTTTTGTAAACTGGTCTAGTAATTTTACACAACGGATAATACATTGAGGCGAGGCTTGATCCACACTCCTCCCATTTGCTGTAATCGGAACATTCGTATCAATGATAATTTTTGTCATGGAATATCACTTTTTAATCATTCTCGTCATTGCCGCTTCGGTCATTGCAGCAAGTTCTCCTATTTCATCGCCAAAAAAATTAGGAGGCCAATTCTGGATATTCCCGAAATCGTCCAATTTCAATGAATTCAACTCAGACTTTCCGTTTTCGCTCCGGGTAAAATAAAGGGCCGCCCGGTTTGCAGGGAGTTTTTCTTCTGCTACCCGCCGCTGTAGCCGCCTTAAAAGATGCTCACTATGACTTTCCAGGATTATTTGAATATTTCGTGTTTGAATGATATCAATAAATACATCTGCCAAACCCGCCTGAACAGAAGGATGTAAATGAATTTCTGGTTGCTCCAAAATCAACGTAGAACCTTCAGGCGCATAATAACATAACACCAGTACAGGCAAAATTTGGGAAACGCCAAAGCCTACATCCGTAATTAAAACCTCCGTAGAAGATGGGGAACGGCGCACTCGCACTTCATACTCCCGGCTATTTTCTGCAATCTGATGTAAACGAAAACTATCAATTAAATTAAGCTCTTTTAGCCACTCCGCGACTCGCTCATCAACATATTGCTTAACATGTCCCCGTCCGCGCCCCTGACTAATAGTTGCGCCTTTTTTACGAGATGCCAACAATGCGGGAATTGCATTGCCGCCACGGCTACCGACATCCTGCGGTTGCTCACCTGCCCACCCATAATTACGATTAGGGTATTCACGGAGTGGGCCAAGATAATAAATATTTTCAAAAATCTTCTCAAAAGCAAAAACAAGGTCTGAAAGAAAGCCTAAATTTTGGTAGTAAGCATTTACTTGATCAGGAAAACCATAACTTTTAATTGGTTTTGGTAAGGCCCATGGTTTCCCTCGATTTCGTTTCAACTCATAACCGGGAGCCGTCAAATCATATTTTTCGGCCTGCCCTTGTTTTTGCATACCAAATTGATATTCTCTAAATCGATATATAAACTTTTCAACCTCAACACTATTTGTATCACCTGTAACTTCGCTTTCAAAAGAAATTAAATCTCCACCTTTTTCTTTGCGAAATGTTTTTGCCATATCCTTTGGCAAAAAATCTGACAAATCCTTATCTTCCCATTCCAAGCCAAAGTTGATATGTCCTGGCAATTGATGCCGATAGATCAAATCATAAAACGTTCCTAAATCTACATACGTATTTCTATCGCCAGTATGAAGAACACGAGAGCGGTCGGAAGATTCGACGGTTTGTTTTAACATCAAAATTAGTTGCAGTAAACTGGTCTTTCCAGAGCTATTTGTGCCGAATAAGCCTGTTAATGGGGCAAGCTTAATCTCCCCCGTATTTTCCCAAGACTTGAAATTCTTAGCCCATAATTTTGTTAACATAAGCTGCCTCCAACGAATATCAAGCTCCTAAAAAGATTATACTTGAAATTGCAAATGGATATTACACAAACAAAAAAGTATTCCGTGCGCATTGAAGCACATGGAATACTTTTTCGTTGAAATTGCTAAATTAATACACCCCCACCGACGGATCGATCTCTTCGGCGTATTCGCCAATGCCCCCGCGCAGGCTGACGACGTTCTGCCAGCCATGCTGCTGCATCCAGGCCGTTACCTGGGCCGAGCGGACGCCGTGATGGCACATGACCACGATCTCGGCCTGCGGGTCGCGCAGCGCTTCGGGGAAAGCGTTTTTCCCGTCCTGGGAAACCTTGCTCATCGGCGCCACAGCCACGCGCTCATCCTTGATGCAAGCCAGTTCGATCTCCCAAGGTTCGCGCACATCCACAATGGCAAATTTTTCTCCGGCCTTCATTTTTTGCGCCAGTTCCTGCGCGCTGATTTCGGGGACATTGTTTGGAT
Source organism: Anaerolineales bacterium (assembly GCA_049792555.1). Classification (GTDB taxonomy): domain Bacteria; phylum Chloroflexota; class Anaerolineae; order Anaerolineales; family Villigracilaceae; genus UBA5195. The sequence continues at coordinate 12,806 of JBARBA010000304.1, read as the reverse complement.
TCATATTACTCTTTCTTCCTTCGTGTCTCGGCAATATGCACAAACGCGGTAACTTCTCAATAATCGGTGGTTGAGTAGGCGGTGGTGCTATTCCGCCGCCGTATCGAAACCACCGGGTATTCATATAAACAATTGTATGTGGTTTCGATACGGTGGCTGGGGAACGCCACCTACTCAACCACCCATCGTTACAGTAGTGAATCTATTTTCAGATCAGTTACCAAACGCGCGATGTTTAGGGTTTTTTGCTCAAAGTAAGCTGAGTGGTTACCTTCTTCCTTGCTTCAGCCAGCGCCTGGGGATCGCCCATCGCCGGTAAATACAAGCGTTCGACGTATTCCTTCAACATGCGCCGCATGCTAAATTGCGGCGTGATCGTGCGCATCGACTCTTTCATGCGCCGCACCCATTTATAGGGCACATCGTGGGCATCGCGTTCGGTATAGTAGAGCGGGACAATCTCATTTTCCAATATCTGGTACAGACTCTCGGCGTCCGTCCTGTCCTGCACGTCATCGTCCAGGTTGGCGTCGGGGCCAATTGCCCAACCGTTTTCGCCGTTATAAGCCTCGCGCCACCAACCGTCCAACACCGAAAAGTTCAGCGCGCCGTTGATGGCGGCCTTCATGCCCGATGTGCCGGAAGCCTCGTTCGGGCGGCGCGGGGTGTTCATCCACACATCCACACCCTGCACAAGATAACGCGCCATGTTCATGTCATAATCTTCAAGGAATACAATCCGCCCGCCGTTTTCAGCTCTCTTGACGGCGCGGTAGACTTTCTGGATCATCATCTTGCCCGGCTCGTCCGCCGGGTGAGACTTGCCTGCAAAAATGATCTGCAACGGGCGGTTGGGACGGTTGATGATTTGCAGCAGGCGCTCAAACTCGCTCAAGACCAGGTCGGCGCGCTTGTAGGTGGCAAAACGCCGCGCAAAACCGATGGTCAGCACGTACGGGTCGAGCATCACGCCCTCCGCAATGACCTGCACCGGGTGGAATTCACCGGTAAGCCAGTGCTTGCGGGCGCGTTCCTGGATGTACAGCATCAGTTTGCGCTTAAGATGAATACGCACAGCCCACAGTTCATCGCGCGGAATGCTCTCGATCTTTTCCCACAGCTCGAATTCGTCCAGGTGATCAAGCCAATCGTGTCCGAAATATTTATCGAGCAGAAGGTGCATACGACGTCCCATCCACGTCCCGGTGTGGACGCCGTTGGTCACGTACGTGATCGGCACGTTCTGCTCGGCTTTATCCGGCCACAGGTGGTTCCACATCTTGCGGCTGACGGCGCCGTGCAGTTCCGAAACGGCGTTGCGGCCATCCGATAGTTTGAGCGCCAAAACGGGCATACTGAAAGAGTCGCCCCAGTTCTCCTGGTGGCGCGCCAGGTCGGCAAACTGGTCGCGGGTCAGACCGAGTTGGGGCCAAAAATTCGACAAGTACTTATCCACCAACCACAACGGGAATTCGTCGTTGCCCGCCGGGACAGGCGTATGCGTGGTAAAGACATTGTGCGGCTTCGTCAGGGCGATGGCCTCATCGAAAGTTTTGCCTTGCTTGACCAATTCGCGGGCCTTTTCGAGCGTCATAAACGCAGCGTGGCCTTCGTTCATATGCCAGACGGTAGGGTTGAACCCCAGCGCGCGCAAGGCGCGCACCCCACCGATGCCCAGCACAATTTCCTGCATAATGCGCAGGTTCACGTCTGACCAATACAGGCGCGTGGTCAGTTGGCGCGCCGTCGGGGGATTGACGTCAATGTTTGTGTCCATCAGGTACAGGGGCGTGCGGCCCACGCGCACTTCCCAGATGCGCACTACCACCGGCCCGGCGGGGAACTCCACCTGAATGGTCAGCACTGTCCCGTCATCTTTTAAGACAGGCAAAATCGGCAGGTCGGCAAAGTTCAAGGGATTGTTAACGGCGTCCTGCCAGCCGTCTTCAGAAACGCGCTGCGAGAAATAACCTTCACTGTAGAGCAGTCCCACGCCCACCAGCGGCAGGCCAATATCCGACGTTTCCTTCAGGTGATCGCCCGAAAGCACACCCAGGCCGCCGGAGTAGATCGGCAGGGTCTCGTGCAGGCCGAATTCCATCGAAAAGTAGGCAATCTGCTTTTGCTGTTGCGGGTGCGCGGTCGCATACCAGGTATCCTGGCGGCTCAAGTAGGCGTCAAAATCGCTGAAGACGCGGTCATACAGGTCCAGGTAATCGGGGTTCTGCGCCGCCGCATTGAGCGTCGAGCGTTCAAGTTCACGCAGGAAGCGGATCGGGCTGTGGTTGACTCGTTCCCACAGACTGTTATCAATGCGGTTAAACAGCCGCAAGGCCGTCGGGTTCCAAGCCCACCACAAATTATAAGAAAGCTCACTGAGCCGGTTGATGCGGCGCGGCAGGTCAAACTGACTGGGAAGTTTCGTTTTGAATGTTGACATAGGCTCCTCTTTTGGATAACGGCGCTAATGATACCATGACCGGTAAGAGTCAAACCTGTAGAAAAGATGGTTTTTGGGGAATTGCCGTGATAAACCAGCACATCTGGCGCGCATCACAGCAATCCCCAGAGAGTAAAAAAGATAGGCAATGTCCCGCGCCGGGGGCGTTAAGCCACAACCGGCCTGCCCTGCCGCGCGGCATTTCCCCGCGCTGTGGGTGGACAAGAACCTACCCGGAAACGGGTGAGGCGGCAATAGAGTTTTACGCCGCCCCGGCTCTTCTGTGAATTCCCCATTTGGAGTATTTCCCCGAAAATCCTGGGAAAATCCGTTTATATACCCTGTCGGGCGCGATGTCCGTGAAAAAGTCCGTTGACTACTTCGCCTTCACCGCCGCCACACCCAACCCGTTTGGGCCAACGTGTGTGCCGATCACGCCGGTGACGTTGACAACCAGGATATCGCGCGGCAGGGATTTGCGATGCTTGTCCATCAGCAGTTCCAGGAATTCTTTGGCGCGCGCCGGGGCATTGGTGTGCAAAATCGCAAGCCGCTCCAGCGGCCCCATCCCGGTCAACAAATCGTATAGTTTTTCGGCGGCGTGCCCGGTGGTACGCAGCGCGCCCAGGGGCTTGACTTCGCCTTCGATCAGTTCAACCACAGGTTTGATATGCAACAATCCGCCCAGCGCCGCCACCGCCGCCGGCACGCGCCCGGAGCGGCGCACGTATTCAATTGTGTCCAGCGCGGCGTAGACGCGCATCCGCTCGCGGGTGGAACGGATGACCGCCAGGGTTTCATCCAGGCCTGCGCCATCGGCAATCGCTTCGGCGGCAGCCAACACCTGGAACCCAAACCCCAGGCTGAGTGAGCCGCTTTCAAGAACGATAATTTTCCCCGGAAAATCGGCAGCGGCCTGGCGGGCGGCATTGGCAATACTGGTCAGCTTTTCGGCAGTATGCAGTGAGATGATCTGCTCACAACCTGCATCGAAGAGCTTGCGATAGCGTGTTTGAAAATCCCCAATGGACGGCGCGGCGGTGGTTGGAGCGCGTTTGAAAGTGGGCAGACGGGTGTAGAACTCCTCGCGGGTGATGTCCTTCCCATCGGCATAAGCTTGTCCATCGATCACCAGAATCGACGCAACAACCTCGATACCGTATTGAGCGGCAATGGCGGTGGGCAGGTCAGATGCAGAGTCTGTAAGAAGGCCGAGTTTCATGGGGTTGATAAATTGGCCTGCCTTTAAACAGGTTTATGCGCCCTCACAATAAAAGTTGTTGGTATCCATTGAGCGCGGGGTACTGAATACCATTTTTCAGGTTCGTAGTCTTTTTCTCTCGCAAGATTGATGTTTACTTCGCTTTCGATCAACCGTTCAATGATCAATCCGGCGTCACTCATGGCATTGATATAAGTGGAAAGTTTACGAGGTTGCAAAACAATTTCCACCCCTTTCCAGGATGGGTTTATTTCAGGGTTTTCGTCCAAATATGAACGGTTGAAGAAGTATTTTCCAGAGTTTACATCGTAGTCCAGGCACTGATAAACCGGATGCTCCCAACTGAAAACAAACTTGCCGCCGGGCTTCAAATACGAATAAACCAACGAAAGAGTGCGAGGCAAATCAGACGTCCAGCCCAAAGAATAAATTGCAATCACCAAATCAAAATAGGATTCCGGTATTCCGGGGTTTTCATCCATTGACGCCAGGAGTAATTTTGCCGGGATATTTTCCTGTGCCAGAAATTCGCGCGTAAAACGAAGTTGTTCCTGGGATAAATCAAGCCCCCATAATTCACTCGCCTGCTTGTTGTTCCACAAGTAATAAAGCGTATGCCCGCTTCCGCAGCCTAATTCCAGAACAGATTTCCCTTTCAGGTTATCTATTAATTGCAATTCTTCTTCTGTGGCGCATAAAGGTCCGTACTTGGGTAAAGCAGTGCCACCGCGGAACTGGGGAGCAACGATATTCCAGCCATTTTGATTGATGGCGAGTATGTTTTTTCTGGAGATAGACAATTTTTTCATCCTTCTTACGCAGAAGCAGGCCAAACGCCAATTACCGCCCTGGCATTTCCATGACTGTGATCCCCGCTGCTTCAGAGCCAAACAAGCGCGCCAATGGAGCAGGCATTTCCATGTCAGAGAAGGGGGTTCGGGGAAAGCGTTCCCTGGCAGTTTCGCGCAGCGGGCGCAAAGGGATGGCGCTGTACCTGCCGCGCAGGAAGGTAATGCGCTGGGGCATTTCGAATTCTTCGACAAATTCCTGAAAGGATTCGAGCAAACGCCGCCGGGTGCGCACCTTCTTGTAAGGAACGAGCTGTCCATCTTCCAATATCAAGAGCGGGAACAGATTCACTTCATCAGCATCCGCCTGCGCCGGGGCAAATGTGGAGCGCGACAGGCTCTCAGCATCCACATAGACCAGGGTGTAAATATGCGCCGTCGCGGCGCGGATGCGCGCTTCCACATCCGCAAGCAATGCCCCGGTGATGATGGCCTGCGCGCCAAGCTGCGCCAACATCCCCAGCCCCGGCCCGGTCTGCTTTGAATCGAGCACGGCAATCTGAACTTTCCCGCCGTGCCGCAAAGCAGCTTGTTCGGCAACTTGCGCCACAGGCAAAAGCTGGCTGGAAAGCGTCAGCACCAGGATGGCGTCAAACTCGCGCTCCAGTTCACAGTAGGCCTGCGTGAAATCTTCCAACGGCGGTGGGCTGACGGAGCGTTCATCCACCCTCAACGTGAGAGTCTTAATCAGCCGCTGGCCGGGGAAAACCCCATGCGGAAGCTGGGAAGTATTATCGGTCAGGATGCAAACAGAATTACTCAATGGAAATAATGAACTGGTAGTGCGGTTGGCCGCCTTCCTGCACTTCCACTTCTTGTTTCGAATAATGCTCGCGGATCAAATCGGCAATCCGGTTTGCCTCGGCGTGCGGCATATCTTCGCCATAAAACAGGGTAATCAGTTCGTATTCGGCGGCGCGCGCCTTTTCCATGAACTCAAGGCAGGCATGTTCCGGGCTGTCTGAAGAAACGGCCAGTTTGCCGTTCAACAACGCAATCACCTGGCCGTCCTTGACGGTAACGCCATCGATCTCCACCGAGCGCGTCGCAATGGTGACTTCACCGGTCACAACGCTCTCAAGCGCCCGGGTCATCTTTTCGACGATTTTCTCCACATCGCCGCCAGGGTCGAGTTGCAGCATGGCCGCCAACCCCTGGGGGATGGTCTTGCTGGGCACGACATACACAAACTTGGTTGTGACTTCTTTGGCCTGTTGGGCAGCCAGCACAATGTTTTTATTATTCGGCAGGATGATAATTTTATCGGTGGGCAGGCTTTCAAACGCATCCAGGATATCTTTCGTCGATGGATTCATCGTCTGCCCCCCGGAGATGATCGAAGCCACTCCCAGGCTGGCGAAGATGCGTGAAATGCCATGCCCCGGCGAGACAACGACCACAGCGATATGTCCCGGTTCGACGTTTGCCAGTTCCAGGTGGGTTTCACCGGCCTTGTTTTCAATTTCATCCATCTGGGCCGTCAGGTTTTCCATGGCAACTTTGGTAACCGTCCCCAGCCCCATGACGTAATCAATGGGTTCATAACGTTTGTCGAGCGGGACGTGGATGTGCATACGGTACATGCCCTCGCCTTCGCCGACCTGGATGGAGGTGCCCATTGCTTCGAGGGCGTCGTAAAACTGGCGCAGATCGAAGGTACCCGACGGGCGGAAATCCACGACAACTTCGAAATCCTGTCCTTCTTCGACAACTTGCAAGGCATTCTCCAAATTCATGGCTGAGATCGGGACGATCGATACCAGCGGCGATTCGAGCGACTGACCATCCAGGAAACGCAACATCCCTTCAAGGATGAAAAACAGGCCCTTGCCACCCGAATCGACCACACCGGCCTGTTTCAGGACGGGGAGCAAATCGGGGGTGTGCTGCACCGACTCGTCGGCGGCAAAAACGACCCGGCGCAGGATTTCCACCGGGTCGTCGGTCTCTTCAAGGGCAGCGGCAGCCGCCAAAGCGGAATCCTTGGCGACGGTGAGAATGGTGCCCTCGATCGGGCGGACGACGCCCTTGTAGGCGGTATCGCGCGCATCGGCAAAAGCCGCCGCCAGGGCAGGGCCATCGATCACTTCCTTGCCGTGCAGTCCACGCGCAAAGCCGCGCCACAGTTGCGAGAGAATCACGCCCGAATTGCCGCGCGCGCCCATCAGCGCGCCCTGGGCCACCGCCGCCGCCATTTGTCCGACATTGTGATAGCCGAGGTTGGCAATCTCGCTGTAGGCAGATTGCATGGTCAACAGCATGTTCGTGCCCGTATCGCCGTCGGGGACGGGGAATACGTTCAGGCTGTTGACCAGTTGGTGATTGGTGCGCAGCCAGGTCAACCCGGCTTCGACCAGTTGTTTTAAAACAATACCGTCAAACGACTTCTGCATGAAATAAGGTCTCCTCAATTGGCGAACACATGCACTGTTTTCGCCCGCGTTTTTTTATTCAGAGCGTTCAGCCCGGATCTGGATACAAGTAAACTAATCTGAGTCGCTGATGCGCAGTCCCTGGACGTGGATGTTGACTTCGTGGACTTTAATGCCAATCGCTTTTTCGACCTGGTAGCGGACAGCGTTGGTGAGACTCTGCGCAACGGAGGTAATGCGTGTGCCAAATTCGATAATGATAAAAACATCAATATCGAGCTTGTCATCTTCAAAGCACACATTGATCCCGCGCGATGGCTCGCGTGTGACAGCGTGCCCATAGGGGATGGTGGTGGCAATCCCTTCTGCCAGGTTTTTTGGAGCAAGGCCAACGATCCCGTAGGATTGGCGGGTGGCATGATAGACAATCGCCGCAATCGCCGTCGGTGAGATGTGGATGCTGCCCAATGTAGTTTTTTCCTGTCCCATGTTTACCAGTCCTTTGCCGGTAGGGACACGGCGAGGGTCGTCTTGCGGATTCGCCATGTTGGCGCAACCCGCCGCGTCCCTGCGCGTGTCTTGTAGAAGGATATGTTTTGTGGTAGAATGTTGCGCCTGTGAATTACCAGACCTGACGGGTCTTGATTGTAACATTCGTATTGAAAGGATGATCCAAAATGGCTAAATGCGCTCACTGTGGTAAAACGACCTCTTTCGGTCACAACCGTTCTTTTTCTCTGCGGGCAACCAACCGCAAGTTTTTGCCCAATCTGCAAAAGGTGACCGTTTACGATAAGGGCCGCAAGATGCAGAAGAAGCTCTGCACCAAATGCATCCGCACGCTGGTCAAGACGGCTTAGTTTTCCCTTTTTATTTCGCTATTCTCAAAGATCGCGGCGCAAGCCGTGATTTTTGTTTTGAAAGACCAGATGGTAGAAAAGAGAAATTAGAGAATAGGAAATGCGCTGCGCAGGGCAGCCACGCCGGCAGCGATACCGCTGGGATGGTGGAAAATGGCGTTCCCGGCAACGAAAGTATCGGCGCCGGCGGCGATTAAAGCGGGCAGGGTTGTTTCGGATACACCGCCATCCACTTCGAGGCGGGCGGATGAACCGATCCCATCCAACAGTTTACGGATCTGGGCAACCTTGGACAGCACTTCGGGGATGAAATTCTGCCCCGAAAAGCCCGGGTTGACGGTCATCACCAGCACCAGTTCCACCATGTTCAAAACAGGTTCGATCATTGCCGCCGGGGTGGCCGGGTTAAGCGTCACACCGGCCTTGACGCCCAGGGAGCGAATCTGCTGGAGCGTATCCGGCAGGTGTGGGCAGGTCTCCACATGTACGGTCAGGTGGCTGGCCCCGGCGTGGGCAAAAACATCCAGCAAACGTTCCGGCTTTTCGATCATAAGATGCACGTCGAGCGGCAGTTTTGTGACCCTGCGGCAGGCTTCGACCACCACCGGCCCGACGGTCAGATTCGGGACGAAGTGCCCGTCCATGACATCGACGTGGATCCAATCTGCGCCGGCAGCTTCACAGGCGGCAATTTCTTGGCCCAAGCGGGAAAAATCGGCAGCCAGGATCGAAGGGGCAATCACGAAAGGATGGGTCATAGGATGGGGGTTGTCCAACGCAGGTAAATGAAAAACCATAAGACGATCAGCCCGCCGACGGATATCAAAGCCAGCAGGCCCAGCCCAACCGAAATCCAGTCAATGTCAGGAGCGTCATCCATATTGTACGCCACAGCTTCCCGCTCTGGCGCTGAAAACGGCAGCGGCGCTTGCCCTGTACCTGACGCGGGGCGGTACCCTGCATCGACCTGACCCGGACGGGACAGGACAGGCGCGGGAGGCGGGCTTGTCAGCGGGCCGGTGGGCCGTGGTGAATTTGTCAAAGGGCCGGTAGCTCGTGGTGGGCTTGTCAAGGGGCCGGTGCTCCGCGGTGGACCTGTCAAGGGGCCGGTGGCCCGCTTTGAAGGCGTGAACAGCGTCGGCCCGAGGTCTGGCTGCGACTGATTGGTCAACTGCACCGCCGGGGAGTTGCGCGCCTGACCGAAGGTCAGCAACACGCGGCCCAGTTGGTCGGCTGTGCGATAACGGGCGGCCGGTTCCTTGGCCAGGATTTTCATCATGATCTGTTCGAGCTCGGGCGTGACGGCGGGATTCACCTGGCTGGGCGGCTGCGGGGACATGTCGCGGTGCATGATCGCCAGGGTTTCGGCAGTCTTGGCAATAAAAGGCGGTTTTCCGGTCAGCATCTCGTACATGACAATGCCCAACGAATAAACGTCCGAAGAGGGGGAAGGGGCTTGGCCGCTGGCCTGCTCCGGGGAAAAATACAGGGGCGAACCCCAGACCGTCTCGTGGTGTTCGTCGGGGTGAATACCGGCGATGGCGCGGGCGATGCCGAAGTCGGTGACTTTCAGGCGCTGGTCAGGCATGACCAACAAGTTGTGCGGCTTCACGTCACAGTGGACGAGTCCGGCGCGGTGGGCGTATCCCAAACCGGCGCAAGCCTGCACGAGTAACGGGATGGCGTCATCGGGTTTGAATTTGCCCAGGTGCTCGATCATGGTCTTCAGGTTGGTGCCCGGCACGTATTCCATAACCAGGAACAACTGCCCCTGGTCGAAACCGAAATCATGCACGGTGACGATATTGGGATGCGAAAGATTGGCCGCCGCGCGCGCCTCCTGCCGGAAGCGCACCTGGAATTCAGGGTCTGCCGAAAAATCGGGGCGCAGCACCTTAATGGCCACAAACCGCTCCAGCATCAGGTCGCGGGCGCGATAGACTTGCGCCATGCCTCCTGAGCCGAGCGGCTCGAGCAGGTGATAGCGGTTGTTGAGCGTGTCGGTGTCGGTCATCCTGCTGAAATTATATCATTGAGCTTTGGGCAATTATGGGGTTGCGCAGAACAGAGTTTTCTTGTATGCTTGCCCTTCAAAATACGCTCAACCCAACTCATGGAGTTTTCACCTTGATCAAACAGAAATTTTCAGCCAGAATTTCAACAGAAACCATTGTATTCATTGCGCTTTTGCTATTGAACCTGTTTTTTGTGATCTTCCGTTTCTTCCCGACCATCCGCGATATCAACCTGTGGGACGACGCCGCTTATATCAACCGCGGGCGCATGTTGCTGCAAGGGACGTTCCCAAAGTTCTCCGATAACCCGCTCATGGCGCTGATCTTTGCCCTGAGCTACCTGCCCTTTCAAACCGACGGTTTCTGGATGATGCACACCGCCACCGTCGGGCGGATTCTGATGTTCGCGCTGATGTGGCTGGGCGTCTATTTGATCGCCAAACAACTGCCGGGGCTGAAATGGTACGCGGTGGTCGGCGTGATGTTCGTTTCGGGTGTGATGATCGATATTCTCGAAAACCCATCCGACACCTTTTACGCTGCCCTCGCCGGGCTGGCATTCTGGCAGATGCTTTGCTTTATCAATACGCGCCGGGTCAAGCACCTGGCGTTGACATCGTTAATGATCGCGCTGGCAGCGCTGGCCCGCAATGACGGGTTGGTGTTGTTCGGCGTTTTCGTGGTCATTTCCCTGGCGTATTTAAGGAGCGCCGAAAACAAATTGCAGCACCTGGCCGCCGCGATCCTGCCTTTCCTGATCCTTGTGGGCGGCTACGTGATCACCTACGGCCTTATCACCGGGGATTATGACCTGGGCACGCAGGAGCGTTCCTACCTGGCCTTCCAGCAGGGGCAGATGGAATTGACCGTCCCGGACAAAAATTGCAAGTTGGGGCCAGTCAAATGCGTGGAAGAGGAAGTCAACCGTCTGTATGGGACTTCTTCCGAAAACGGGAACTCCGTTTTTCGGGCGATTGCCCACAACCCGCAGGCGTACTTACAAAGACTGACGAAGACGCTCTCCGGCCTGCCGCGCCTGGCGCACGACGCCTACGGCAAGCAGACGTTTTACGCCCTGCTTTTCCTGACGGTTTTGGGCATCTTCGCGCTGATCCGCAAGAAAAAGGTTGCGCTGCTGCTGGTGAGCCTGGCCTGGTGCATCCCCCTGGCGAGTTACTTCCTGACCTTTTTCAGGGCCGGTTACTTGCGGACGCCGTTCTTCGTGCTCTTTGTATTGGCCGCTTTTGGCGTTTTCGAGTTGGTTGAGTCGCTCGGCCAAAAAAGACAATGGATTTGGGCTGCGGCGCTGCTGGTCTTGACGGGCATAGGCATGATGCAATCGCTGAATTATTTTTATTTCAGCACCGTCATTCTGCTGGCCTGCATGTTGCTGGGGTATTTTATAAAAACCGGCAGCTTTGAGAGCGCCTACAAGGCCGAACTCATCCTGTTGGTGTTCCTGGCAGGCGGGCTGGTCATGCGCGGAGGCTTTACCCCGCCGGTCATCCCCAAACTGGGCGCCATCCCCGAAGAGCAGGCCATTTTGGCGCTGGAAAAAAAGCTGCCTGAAAACGCGCTTGTGGGCGCGGGCGCGCCGGGCATCCCCTGGGCGGCGCGCATGAATTTCATGCCTACGACGGAGAAAAATTACCTGGTCACGGCCAACTCCCCCCAGGAATATTACGCCGGTCTCAAAAAATTGGGCATCAAAGCCATTTACGTGGATAACATCATCACCAACAATGCCCCGCTATGGGCGCTGATCAAGCCCGGCATCGGCAAGTATTACGACCGGGTTTACGCCGGACGGGCGGGGTCGATTTTGGTGCTGGTGGTGAAGTGAAACGTCAGGCGCTGGTCAGGAGACCAGCGCCTAACGAACTGCTTTGCTGTCACATTCAAGGAAACATCACGATATCTTTGGCAAAACATCACTATGTTTTTCAAAAACATCACGATATTTTTTAAAAACATAGTGATGTTTTTGTTGGCCGAAAAGCACAAACCCGTTTGGTCTTCGAAATGAAAAGGATGCTATACTTTTTCTGGTTTTATTCTATGGAGAAATATATTATGGCAACAAAAGCGGATCTCCCTAAATCGGCTGCTTACCCTCAAACTGACTTTGCTGAGAATGATGCTATTCAGGTTTTTAGATCATTAATAGATCAGCATTACATTAAAGATGGAATTCAACAAAGGGATAAACTTCCAAATACAGATGGTTGGCTTGAAATTGTAGATGAAGATCGTATTCCAGTGGGGAAACTTGAAGTTCAAATTCGCAAGATACAAGCAAATCAAACAACATATAGTTGTCCAAGTGCGTTGATCGGGTATAGCTATAATGGGACGACGCTGCCCTTTTTACTCGTATGTGTAGATACAGCGAAGAAACGGGCATTTTGGAAACTACTTACATTCACAATGCCAGAATATAAATCGAACCAGGATAGTTTTACAATTTACTTCTCTAAAAACTCAGATATGATAGACAAAAAAGGTATTTACCTTCAGAAATGGCGAGAAATTGCAAACGAATATCAGAAACGAATAAATGAACTCCCTTCTATTGTGGAGAACAACTTAACTTTAGGCAAAATCAAAGCAGAAGATTTCGTATGGTTTCAACAATTCATTGGAACAATAAATGGGCTTCTTTCTGGAGAATTTTCAGCTGTGAAACGCGCACTATATCCCGGCATCGCAGAGTTCGGTGTAGGTGTGTTCTATAGCGGTGAAGATGGAATGCACTTTCAAGTATATAAAATTCCTTTCGGTCAACAAGTTCCACATATTATTCAATTAGAAAAAGGCTCATTATTGTCAAGTGACCGGAGTGACCGGAATCCGAATGCTGTAGCAGAGTATCCACTACGACGGGACAGCTTAATTTCAGCAGAGGAGATGGGTAAAAAAATTGGTAATCGTTCACGGGGTTTCTCTGAACAAAATCTGAGACAACGCAAACGATAGAATAACAAAGTTGTAGCATACTTGAACCATGTCAGCAATAACAGAGCTTCTTCCTGCGAAATTACTTGAGGCG
>JBARBA010000303.1:0-5334 GCA_049792555.1 Anaerolineales bacterium | reverse complement strand
CTTTAAAAATAAACACATCCTGCTCGGCGTGACGGGTTCCATCGCGGCATACAAGGCTGCCGACCTGGCTTCCAAACTGACCCAGCAAGGCGCGCAGGTGGATGTCATCCTGACCGATGCGGCGCAGAAATTTGTTACCCCGCTCACCTTCCAGTCTGTGACGGGACGCAAAGCCTTTACCGATGCAGATCTATGGGGCGGCGAAGCGCATGTGCTGCACGTAGGCCTGGGGCGCATTGCCGACTTGTTGGTGATTGCGCCCTGCACGGCCAACACGCTGGCCAGGCTGGCGCGCGGCCTGGCGGATACGTTGCTGACGATCACTGCGCTGGCGGCAAAGTGCCCGATCCTGATTGCGCCGGCCATGGACGGCGGCATGTACGAGGCCCCCGCCACGCAGGAAAATGTGCGTATTTTGAAAGAACGCGGCGCGATCCTTGTCGGCCCGGCGCAGGGACACTTGGCTTCGGGGCTGGTGGGCGCGGGCCGCATGGTTGAACCGGCAGAGATTCTGGGCCATATGCGGCTGGCGCTGGCGCGCAGCGGCAAACTGGCCGGGAAACGCCTGGTCGTTACGGCGGGCGGGACGCAGGAACCGATCGACCCCGTCCGTTACCTGACCAACCGCTCTTCGGGCAAGCAGGGTTATGCCCTGGCCCAAGCCGGGCTGGACGCCGGGGCGCAGGTGACGCTGGTCACGCATCCGACCGGGTTGACTCCGCCCGTCGGCGCGGAAGTGGTCGAGGCGCGCACGGCGCAGGAGATGCTGGACGGCGTGCTGTCAGCCTGCGAAAACGCCGATGGCCTGCTGATGGCTGCGGCGGTGGCCGATTTTCGGGTGAAACACGTCGCAGAACACAAGTTAAAGAAACGGGACGGGGTTCCGCAGATAGAACTCGAAGCGGCGCCCGACGTTCTGGGTGTGGTAGCAAAGACGCGGGTCGCCTTGAAGCGTCTCAAAGTTGTGGTAGGATTCGCAGCAGAAAGTCGTGACCTTTTCGAAAATGCCGCCGCGAAATTGACATCCAAGAAACTCGATTTTATCGCCGCCAACGATATTTCGGCTCCTGACGCCGGATTTGCCGTTGACACCAACCGTATCACGCTCTTGTACGCTGATGGCCGCCGTGAAAGCCTGCCCCTGATGGGAAAAGACGAAGCGGCTGAAGCAATCATCGAACGCGTGGCGACCCTCCTGGAGAAATAATGCGCGTCCTCGTCATCTCTGATATTCATTCCAACCTGACCGCTCTCGAAGCCGTGCTGAAAGACGCCGGAACCGTGGACGAGGTCTGGTGCCTGGGCGATATGATCGGCTATGGGCCAGACCCGAACGCCGTGCTCGAACGCCTGCATGGGCTGCCGAACCTGACCTGTTGTTTGCTCGGCAACCACGACGTGGCCCTGCTGGGCGACATGAATTTTGCCGTCTTCAATACCGAAGCGCGCAAATCGCTGATCTGGCAGCAGGAATCGATCTCAGCGGAAAACCTGGCCCACCTGCGCACTCTGCCGCAAGACACACTTGTCAGGGAAAAGGTTACTTTGGCGCACGGCAGCCCGCGCGACCCGGTTTGGGAGTATATTCTCAATACGCTGGTGGCCCGCCTGAACTTCGAAGCGTTTGAAACCCCTTATTGTTTTGTGGGACATTCTCATATCCAGTGCTATTTTCAACTTGACCTGCAGAGGGACCGTGTCTCGCTGGAAATTCCTCCCGTGAACCACGTGGTCAAGCTCAGCCCGCGCGCCATCCTGAACCCTGGCAGCGTGGGACAGCCGCGAGACCGCAACCCTCAGGCAGCTTATGCAATCTACGATTCCACCGAGGAGACCTGGGAACCGCGCCGCGCGGCATACGATATTGAAGCGGTGCAGAAGCGCATCCGGGCGGCGGGACTGCCCGAAAAGCACGCCTCGCGGCTGGCGGACGGCTGGTAATTTTATAACAAGCAGGGACACGGCAATGCCGTGTCCCTATTCATTTATGGAACTGTCCGGCGATGGATAACGTCAGCGAAGAACAAGCAATATCCGTCTTCACTTTTCAAGGAGAAAAATTATGAAACGTATTGGGTTTATTGTGCTGGGCGTTGCCGTTTTTGCCATTGTCTTTGCGGTGGCCTTTGTTACCATCAGCGCGCCTATGGTTGGCAGGGTGTTCTCAACGATCAATGCTCCCTTAGGCAGCAGCGACTCATATGGTTATGCCGCAGGAGCGCCTGCGCCTGCGATAGAAGTGCTGGCATCCCCTGCGCCTGCGATGCGAAGCTACGGCAGCGGCGGCGGCGACAGGAGCTTGGTTGCGAACGGGAATCCCGTTGACCAGCAGCGCATGGTGATCAAGAACGCCGACCTGACCATCGTGGTCAAAGACCCGGCGGCCAAAATGCAGGCCATTTCCAAAATGACTACCACGATGGGCGGCTTTGTGGTCTCATCCACAATGGACGAGACGGTTGCGCCCGATGACACGAAAGTCCCCGAAGGTTCGATGGTGGTGCGCATCCCGGCAGGCAGGCTGGACGAGGCCTTGAAGGACATCAAAGCCGATGCGGTGGATGTCCAAAACGAGACGCAGACCGGGCAGGATGTGACCAAGGAATACACCGACCAGCAGTCACAGTTGAAGAACCTGGAAGCCACCGAGCAACAGTTGACGCTCATCATGCAAAAGGCCGATAAGACCGAGGACGTGCTGGCGGTCTTCAATCAATTGACCGACATCCGCGGGCAGATCGAAGTGGCCAAGGGCCAGATACAGTATTATCAACAGTCCGCCGACCTGTCAGCGGTGAGTGTGCGCCTGATTGCCGAGAAAACCATCCAGCCGATCAAAATCGCCGGTTGGGAGCCGCAGGGCCAGGTGCGTGATGCGGTCCAGGCGCTGATCGATTTCTTCCAGAACTTCGTCACCTTCCTGATCTGGCTGGTGATTTTATACATTCCGGCAGCCGCGATCATCGTTGTGCTGCTGGTTTTGCTCTGGCGGTTGGGGAAGTGGTTATGGCCAAGGGTTTTCCCGAAAAAGCCTGCGGCAATTGGATAGCTTATGCCATCCCTCTCCAGAAACTGGAGAGGGATGTTTTTTTTCTACCGTAGATTTAGAAAAATAGAACGCGGATTTTGCGGATGCGGCGGATTTTCGCGGGAAGCCCCCGGAACGTAGTGCAGTGGGGTAAAGATTAAAAGAATCCGTGCGAACCCGCCTAACCCGTGTAATACCCTGGCGGGCACTCGTCCGTGTTCTATTTCCTGGCGGCTGAGTAGGACGAGAATGTTTTTGGGGAGCGGGTATAATCCTGTTCATGGAAAAACTGATCCGCGAAGCGCAGCAATTGTTTGGCATAAGCCTGTCTCCAAAACAGGTGACGATGCTTGCCGCCTATGAGCGCGAACTGCTGGAATGGAACGCGAAATTCAACCTGACCGCCATCCGCGACGTGGAAGGCATCCGCACCAAACATTTCCTGGATTCGTTTTCTGCCGTGCAAGCCTGGAAGGCAAACCCGCCGACGCGCCTGGTCGACGTGGGCACCGGCGCAGGCTTGCCGGGGATCGCGCTAAAAATCCTGTACCCATCCATGCGCCTGACGCTGGTCGAATCGGTTGGGAAAAAAGCCAATTTCTGCTTGCATATCGTCAAAACCCTGGCGCTGGAGAACGTGGAGGTGCTCGCCGTCCGCGCGGAGGATGTGGGACAGATGCCGGGCCACCGCGAGAAGTACGATTGGGCTGTGGCGCGCGCTGTGGCGGCCATGCCGGTGCTGGCAGAGTACCTGCTACCGCTGGTCAAAGTCGGCGGCGGGATTTTGGCCCAAAAAGGCGAAAGCGGCCCGGCGGAAGCGCAGGCCGCCGAAAAGGCGCTCAAAATGCTCGGCGGACGGTTGCGCCAGTTGGTCAAGGTGGAACTGCCGGGTGTGGCCGATGAGCGCTATCTGGTCATCGTCGATAAGACCGCCGCCACGCCGCCGGGCTATCCGCGCAGGGCGGGGGTGCCGGCGCAGAAGCCGTTATGAATGTTGGTAAATTGGGGGAATCGGTAAAGGATGAAGCGGGGCCGGGGATGTTGGCTGGTGCTATAATTTCTTCACGCTGTTTTAATCCAGGACCGCGGTTAGGGAATTATCCCCTATCGGGGACTTTCCCCTATCGGGGACTTTCCCCTATCGGGGACTTTCCCCTATCGGGGACTTCGCGGTTCGCCTAAAAGCAGGTATGCGTACGTTGATACACGAGTTAGGCAACATAAAACACAATTTAGCGAATCAGACAGACAGATTGACTTTAGAACAGGCAAGGAGTCAAAATGGCACAAACTTCGTCAACAAGAACGGGACATGCTTCGTCTTTGGATATTCTCACTCTGATAGCCATTGCAATTTGTGTCTACACCCTGGCAGATATTTTTCACGAGGGGTTGGGTCACGGACTGGCTTACCTCCTGCTGGGCGGCAAAGTAGTTAATATCTCGTCGACGGCTTGTGATTGCGTAGCTGACGGATTATCACGCTCAGCCCAACGAGCAGTCGCAGCCGCCGGACCATTGATGAATCTTGGATTAAGCATACTTTTTTGGATATTATTGCGAACATTGCGCAAACTGGAAGTATCCATACGTTACTTCATATGGTTATTTATGACCTTCAACGGATTAGTTTTTGCCGGTTATTTAGCCATGCCAACGTTTTTCGGATTCGGAGATTGGTCCGAATTTATTCAAGGGTTGTCGCCTGAAGGGCTGTGGCGCATATCCTTGATAATCATCGGCGTCATTTTGTATATTGGGATGGCCTATGTGGCCGTACATGAACTTGAATTCTTGCAGAGCCGGATACCATCAGAACGTCGCAGCCGAGCTTGGACATTGAATCTGGTTCCATATCTGAGCGGCGGAATTGCCTTCTGTATATCCGGATTATTCAATCCAGTTGGCCCGGAATTGATTTTGATTTCAGTTGCAGCGGCTTCATTCGGTGGCGCATCGGGACTAATCTGGATGTCACCCTGGTCGGCGCGAAAAGCGCCTGATGCTAATACGCCGCAATCGCCTGTCGCGATGAAACGTAACTGGTGGTGGATAATGGCCGGGCTTATGGCGTTGATTTTTCTCGTTGTCGTGCTTGGCCCGGGCATAACGTTCGGGCGTCAATAATATAGATGTCCAGAAAAATTCTTTCCAAGCGTTATCCACAGATTACGCAGATGAGGTGTCACCACACTTAAGCGTGGTGGGCAATCGGGACACGGAATACACGGGAGAACACGGAAAAAACCCCCTTAAAAAACTAGCAGAATCCGTGTAACTCCGTGTAATCCGTGTCCAAATCGTTC
>JBARBA010000302.1:0-10873 GCA_049792555.1 Anaerolineales bacterium | reverse complement strand
AAACCACTCATACATACTCCTTTTCTGCGCATCAGCGCAATACTAAATACGGACAATTATCTCCCCCGGTTGTAAGATTTGGACTTATCATCTCAATAATCGGTGGTTGAGTAGGCGGCGATGCCGTTTCGCCGCCGTATCGAAACCACCTTCGACAACAATTCCCCCGAAATATTGAAAAGATACATTTGGACGTATTAATTCTCTGCCAGCACGATGACTTTGTCTTCTGAGGCAAAGACCACCTCATCTGATTTCTTGGGGTTGGTGCGGACGCCGTAGGCCTTCGCGGGGTCGCGCAATTGGCTGATGATGCGGTAGCCGATGGCCACCTCTCCGCGGCGGCGGGCCGCTTCGATGACGGTGTAAAAGTTGACGGGTTGCCCGACGGTCACGTAATCGGTCACCGGTTTGAGGTAAATCTCCGAGCCTTCCGGGTCAAACAGATCGGTAAACACGTCGTACAAATTCCCGTTTTCAGAGAGTTGGGACAGCATCAGGCTGATCAGGTGGTCGCTGACGATAAAATCGTCCACGCGGGCTACTTCGGCCAGTTCGCGGTTGCGCAGGTCGAGCATTTCGCTGACGATAGAAAACGGCGTGGCGTCTTTTTCGGAGATGTCGCGCAGGTGCAGCAGGGTGATCAGCGTGCGCGCGTCGGCTTCCTGTGGAGCGAGGTTGGTATCCGCCAGCACAATCACATGACCATAGTCGGCGACGTTAAGATCGTTGAGCAGGTGACGGTCAGTGGTATCGCCGGGGCGGAAAATCAGTTTCTGATTTTTGAATTTGCCACAGGCTTTTACAATGTCCTCAAATGTTTCGTTGGCTACGATTGTGAGCGAGGAGCCTTTGGCAACATAATGATCAAGGTCAGTCACGATGGTGGCGGCGCTATCGTTCCAACCCAGGATCAAATTTTTTTCAGGTGTGGCCGGCGCATGGCTGGCGCTGGCGCGGAGCAACTCGGTCTGGATCGGATGATGGGTCAGGCCCGATAGTTTAATGGTGTCGTCATCCTCAGAGATCGCAATGATCTGGTTGCCAGGCAAGATGCGCGTATCCATTGGAGGGTTGAGTTTGACGATGCCGGACTGGAACAAGCCGATTACAGACGAATCTTCGTAGGCAAACAGCGCATCGCCGAACTGTTTGCCCGAAAGGGTGGGTTCTTCTTGAAAGTAAATCTCATCGCCGTCGAAATTGAGCAGTTCTGTGTAGATGATGGACAGGCCAGATTGGCGCGAGGTCTGCGTGGTGACACGGGCAATCACATCGCCGGTAAGCACTGTATGTATATCATCTTTTGCGCTAATCATGCGGATGGCATCCAGGTTTTTGGCGGAATTGACTTGTGTGACAATGCGATAGGGTTCGGCGCGGCGCTTGGGGTTGTTGGTCAGCGCCAGTGCGGTCTTGATTACGTACGAATCAGCGTCGCCTTCTTCGGGAGGCAGGATGATGACGGCGCGCGCGGTATGCGGGCTGATGATCTCCAGGTCGGTGGGATCGATCGGGAATCCGGAGCGGCAGATCACACGCGTGTTTTTTGTGTGACCCAACCGGTGACGGATGGCATTTTCCATTTCAACCTTATCCTGGTTTGCAAGGATGGCAATCACCGCGCCGCTTTTACGATTTTCGTTGGCAATAACGATTTCGCTGATAATCGTAAAAACCTGGTGCGACCAGCCAAGGATGACCGTATGATCGCTTTCCAGGACTTTGGAACGCCCGCGCCGCAACGCATCAAGTCGTTCCTCAATTCCTGCGGTGAGTGTACCGATCAGGATGCTCACCATAAACAGGCTGCCCAACGTAACGACCAATATGATAAGCAGGAATGGCAAAGGCGCTGTTACGTCAAAGGGATTTGGAGTGAGCGCCTGGAAGAGAACATCCCAAAACACTTCCTTGAAACCGCTGCTTTCGGGCTTGACCCCTGGAATTATTAACGAAATAACAGTAGCCAGGATCACCAAAGCGCCTGTTCCCAGCGCCAGCCAGCCAATGATCACCAGTGGGCCGTGGGCCAGGGCGTTATCAAACCAATAATCCCATCTTTCTTTTATAGTAGGCCGGGAAGCCATGAAATCTCCAGATTTTAAAAGGGGTAGGGTATGTCAATTATAGAGTCTTTTTGGATTCGCGCAACGAGGAACTTTGACTTTTGCCCCGGTAACATACGCGAGTTGCTCCCCGGTCGCAGGGACAAGTATACCTTGTTAAGCTACCCATTTGTCAAACTTCTTCTCCCGCCCGGCCAGCAGCAAATAGCTGTATAGCAAAATCCCCGTAGTGATGCCAATCGACCATTTGACGGGCCAGGGCACGTTCTCTGCCGGCGAAATCAGCCCCTCGATCGTGCCGGCGATGACCAGCATGGGGGCGGCCCCCAGCAGCAGGCGCACGGCTTTCCCGGCGGACAGGGCCAGCG
The DNA here is from genome assembly GCA_049792555.1 of Anaerolineales bacterium. Lineage (GTDB taxonomy): Bacteria > Chloroflexota > Anaerolineae > Anaerolineales > Villigracilaceae > UBA5195. Next base: position 8,436 of record JBARBA010000302.1, on the reverse strand, counting down.
CGTCGCGGCGGCGCTGCAAGCCGGGGTGGATCAAGGCCCAGCCCAGCATTAGCCCTGACCCGCCGGCCATAAAGATGACGCTCATTTCGATGACGCCGTGACCGATGACGAAGGTTGCCAGGTCGAAGCCAATCCCATAGTGCGATGTCAGTCCCAGCAGGCCGCCCAGGTCGAGACCGTTAGAGACCAGTATCCAGATCGTCAGCAAACCGCCAGTAACGCCGCTGCCAAAGGCCAGGAAGGAGACCTGGATATTATTGGTCATAATGAACGACGATGCGTAAGGCCGCTCGTTGACCGGGATGTCGATCCATAATTCTTTGTCTTGGACGGTAGGGATTAATTTTTGTGCAGAGGCCGATAGCAGCCAGGCGGCATTTTCGGGGCGGGAGGCGATGCTGAAGCCGGCAATCAGGGCCGGGACGATTACAAACAAGGCCGCAATCAGGGTAAAGACCATCGTCTCGCGGAAAAGACGCGGGAAGCCGCGCAGGGCAAAATCCTTCAGGCGGTTGAAGGCCAGGGCTTCTCCGCGGTAGACGACGGCGTGCGCGCGCCCGACGACGCGGTTAAGGTATTGCGTGATTTTATGGCGCGGAAAATCGCGCTGCGCCAGCGCCAGGTCTGACGTGGCGGCCCGGTAGAGCCGGCTCAAGGTTTCCACGTCTTGCGGTGAAAGCCGTTTAATGTCTCTTTCGCTGGCTACCAGAACGCGGTTAAGCTGTTCCCAATCTGCTTTGCGGGATTGATAGAATTCTTCGGGGTGCATTTTATCTGCCCATCGTGTACAATAGCCGGGTAATGATCTCAATTCATTCTACCAGATAATCCCATGACACTTCCTGACGAAATGCTTAACATCGATACCCCCGAAAACGTGGCTTTCGGCTACAACGTGGCCGGGATCGGCTCACGTTTCCTGGCTGCTCTGGTGGATACGACGGTGATTGTGCTGTTGCAATTACTCGCGATTGGCGCATCTGCTTTTGCTTTGAGCGAAGCAAAACTGATGAGCAGCCTGGGGGCCTGGGCCTCGGCGATCTTCGGCCTGGTGGCCTTCCTGTTCTTTTGGGGCTATTACATCTTCTTTGAAATGCTCTGGAACGGACAATCTCCCGGCAAGCGCTGGGCCGGGTTGCGCGTCATCCGCACCGACGGCACGCCGGTGACGCTGGCCGAGTCGATCATCCGCAACCTGGTGCGCCTGATCGATTTTATGCCGATTGGCTACGGCATCGGCATCGTCACCATGTTTTCCAACGACCAGGCCCGCCGTCTCGGCGACCTGGCAGCCGGGTCGCTGGTGGTGCATGACGGCGGCGAGATTTCGGTGCAGTCGATTGCTGCGCATGGGCATATTGCCATCCCGGCTGACCTGCCCCCGCTGGACCCCGGCCTGCCGCTTGAGCGCCTTCAGCAGCAGGATATCCAGATCATGGAAGATTTTCTCGCGCGCCGCTCGCAGCTTGCCAATGCTTCATTTTTGGCGATACAAATCCTGAAGCGTTTATATTTGCGGATGGGCCTCGAACCGCCGCAAGACCTTACCCGTCCCGATGGGCAGCTTTTGGCGCTCCTGGTCGGGATTCGCAGCCGTTCTCATTCGAACGGAAATAACCATACCGGAGGAAGTATTCAATGAGCAAGAACACAAAGAATCTCTTAACCATTCTGATTGTGGCGATTGTCTTTTGCATTATCGCCGTTGCCGCTGCCATTGGGGGCGCTGGCTTGCTGGTTAACCGCTTTAAAGACAATATTGCCTCAGACCCCACAAAAGTTCAGCAAATGGCGGATGAATTTGTCCACTATCAAGTTCCGTCCGGCTACACTAATCAGATGGGCATGGATCTTGTCATCTACAAGATGATTTTGATTAACTCATCCGATCTATCGAGCGGCAAGCCGATGATTTTCCTGGCCCACTTCCAGTCCACCGATTTAACTGCCGACCAGATGACCCAACAAATGCAGCAATCTGTGGAGCAACAGAGCGGCAGCAATGGGCTGAAACTCAAAGTGGTGGAGAACCGCAAGGTGACGATTAACGGCCAGGAAGCGCCGCTGGCCGTCAGCGAAGGCGCGGATTCCGCCGGAACCGCTTACCGCCAATGGGTGACGGCTTTCCCCGGAAAAACGGGTTTCATCATCATCCTCATCCAGGGCAAGACGTCCGCGTGGGATGACGCCGTCTTTAATGAATTCCTGGCTTCCATCAGTTTCTAACCTGTTCGAAGCGTTGCCAGCGCTATTTGTATGAAGATACTGAAAATTGGCCCGCGAGAATTCGAATGGGGCGCCCGCACATTTGTGATGGGCATCCTGAATATCACCCCCGATAGTTTTTCGGGCGATGGTTTATATGCCAAAAGTGTCGAAGAGGGCGCGCTGGCGCAGGCCCGCCGTTTCCTGGCTGCCGGGGCGACGATCCTGGATGTGGGCGGTGAATCCACCCGCCCCGGCGCGCAGACGGTGACTGCGGATGAAGAACTCGAACGTGTGCTGCCGGTGGTGCGCGCCATTGCCGCCGAATTCCCCGAAGCCGTCATTTCCATCGACACGTACAAAGCCGTCGTGGCCGAAGAAGCGCTCAAAGCCGGGGCGCACTTGGTCAATGACGTCTGGGGCATGCGGGCCGACCCGGCGCTGGCGGCGGTCGTCGCGCAGTATAACGTCCCGGTGGTGTTGATGCACAACCGCAGCAAACCGTCCAACGCGCGGGTGCAGGAACAACTCGGCGGGCGTTACATCGGCATGGAATATCAGAATCTCATCGCCGACGTAAAAGCCGAATTGTTGCAATCCGTCGGGCTGGCGCGCGCCGCCGGTATCCCGGACGAACATATGATCCTTGATCCCGGCATCGGCTTCGGGAAAACCGTCGAGCAGAACCTCGAACTGCTCAATCGCCTGGATGAAATCCGCGCCTTGGGCTTCCCGGTTTTGCTGGGGCCTTCGCGCAAGTCCTTTATCGGCTACACCCTCAACCTGCCGCCCAACCAGCGCGTCGAAGGGACGGCGGCTGCCGTGGCAATCGGCGTTGCGCGCGGCGCAGACATTGTGCGCGTGCATGATGTGGAAGCCCTGGCGCGTGTGGCAAAAATGGCCGATGCGATTGTGAGACGTCAGACTTTGGACGTTAGACTTTAGATTTTAGAGTAAATCCCATGTCCCTTGATTTCGACAACAGCCTGTTACGTGAAGCCGTCATCCACCTGAAAGCCAAAGAATACGAGGCCGCGCGTCGTTACCTCGAACGTGTGCTCGAAGTGGCCAATGACCTGGACACGCAACTCCAGGCCAATTTTTACCTGAGCCAGATCACCAGCGAACCGGTGCAGAAACGTAAATACCTGGAAAGCGCCCTGGCCATCAACCCCAACCTTGCCCCGGCCCGCAGGGCGCTTGCCATCCTGGACGGCAAACTCAAACCCGAAGAAATCGTCAACGCCGATCAACTCCCCGCGCAATCGACCGATCCCCAAAACGTCAAAGCCGACCGCTTCGCCTGCCCCAAATGCGGCTCGCGCATGATCTTCGACGGCGACGGCCAGACCCTGGTGTGCGAATCTTGCGCCCGCCAGGAAGCCTTAAAGAAAGCCACTCCCGGCAACGAGCAGGATTTCATCGTTGCCATGGCCACCGGCCAGGGCCAGCGCAAGCCGGTTGCCATGAGAACCTTCAACTGCAAGGGCTGCGGCGCGAACTTCATGTTACCGCCGCAGGTGATCTCTGAAACCTGTTCTTACTGCGGCTCCGTCTACGTGCTCGCGGGCACGCGCGAACTGGTCGAACCCGATTCCATTGTCCCGATGGCCTTCAACCAGCGCGAAGCCGCCGTGCGTCTGGTGAAATGGGTCGAAAAGCACAAGATCAAGCCCCAGGGCAAAGTCCAAGCCCCGCGCGGGTTGTACCTGCCGGTCTGGACATTCGACATCGTGGGCAGCGTCCCCTGGAACGGGACGGTTTACCGCGACAAAAAGCAGGTGCCGGTTTCGGGCCAGCAGATGGCCAGCTTTGACGACATTATTATTTACAGCACGCCCAAGCTGGCCGACCTGTTGCCCAAAATCATCCGCGACTTTTCATTGGGCAGCGGCGCGCCCTACGATGCGCGTTACCTGGCGGGTTGGCCGGCTGAAATCTACCAGAAAGCCATGGCCGAAGCCTCGCTGGATGCCCGCAAACAGGCCGTCGAGCGGGTGCGCCAGGACATTTATCGGGATCAGGGGAACATCAGCAACCTGCGTTACAGCACCGCCAACCTGGCCATCCTGTCTTTTAAACTGGTGCTGATCCCTGTTTGGATCACCGAATATATGCTCGACGACCACCGTTACCGCGTCATCATCAACGGGCAGACCGGCTCCGTCTACGGCGAACGGGCTGCCAGTGGCGTAGTCGGCTGGCTGGGAAAAGTGCTGGGCGGCTGATGCTGGCGACCCTGCTGGTCTGGCTGTACACGTTCTTCCTGTGCTACGTTTACGGCTGTCTTTTCCTGAAACTGCTGCGCGCCGATCTGCCCGCCAGCCCGCTGATCGTGATCGCCGGGCTGGTCGTTTTGACCACGCTGGCCTCGTTCTTTTCTCTTTTTTTTCAAACCGGACTTTTTATCAATCTGTTGCTTTTGACCGGGGCGATGGGGGCGATCCTGACCCGTAAGATTCCCGCGCCGCGCATCGGACGACCCGCAGCCTGGATACCGCTCATCGCGCTTTTTCTCGCGCTGCTGCTGGTGCTTGAAAACGCCACCCACCGTCCGCTCAACCCCGATACGAATATTTATCACGCCCAGGCCATCCACTGGATCGAGAGCTTCCCCGCCGTGCCCGGCCTGGGCAACTTGCACGGACGGCTGGCCTACAACTCGGCCTGGTTCGTCGGCAACGCGCTTTTCAGCCTGGCGTTCCTGGGCCTGGGGTCGTTCCACCTGACGGCGGGCGTGCTCTTCCTGTCGGTTTTGCTTTATTGCTGGGGCGGTTTGGGGGACATCCTGCGGGGCGAATACAAGCCCTCGGCGCTGATCAAGCTGCTCGTTTTTCCGCTGACGTTTGCGCTGCTGGGCGCGGAAATTTCCTCGCCCGGTACGGACCTGCCCGCCAGCCTGCTGCTTTGGCTGGTGGCCGTGCTGTGGGCCGAGCAGGAGCGACCGTTCCACCCGCTGCTGATCGTCGTCCTGGCGGCCTTCGTCGTCACGGTCAAGCTCTCGGCTGCGCCGGCGCTGTTATTGATACCAATCGTCTTGATGAGCAAGACATTTACTATAGAGCGTACAGAGAATAATCGGGAAAAATCAGGTCCTTTGGGAATTGGCGCGATTACCTGCCGTAAGTCGGGATTAATCCCGACTTACGGCAGGTTGGTCATTTGCGCGGCGCTGGTGTTGCTCCCCTTTTTGGCGCGCAACGTGATTTTATCGGGCTACCTGCTTTATCCGTTCCCGTCGATTGACTTTTTTCGCGTCGATTGGAAGGTGCCGCTGGAGCGCGTCGTCGCCGAGCGGGAGTCGATCCTGGCCTGGGGGCGCTTCCCGCGCCTGGGCGCAAGCCGCGTGCTGGCTATGCCGCTGCGCGAATGGCTGCCCAAATGGCTGGCGGCCCAAACGCTCAACCGGCGGCTGATCCTGGCTGCGGCGCTGCTCTCGCCGCTGGCGGCGCTGCCGGGGCTGCGCCTCGCGCGGCGTTACTGGCTTGGCTGGCTGGTCTTCCTGGCCGGGACGCTCTTCTGGCTCTTCAGCGCGCCGGACTTTCGCTTTGGTTACGGTTTTTTGATCGGGACGATCTTGCTGGCGCTGGCCCCCTGGCTGGCATGGCTGTTCAAACGTATTCCGGTTTCACCGGCAAAGGTTTCAGTGGTGATCTCGCTGGCGATGGCGGCCTACCTGGTGTTTGCACTGGTCACATCTTTCGAAGCGCGCGACTTTGCCAGCCGCCTGCTGCTGCCCGCCGGCTACGACCGCGTGCCCACGCAGAGTTGCGCGCTCGCCAACGGCGCGGTTTTCTGCGCCAAGGCCTACGACGCCTGCTCGTACAACGCCTTCCCCTGTGTCCCTTCCCCGCGTCCCTGGGTGGAACTGCGCAACGCGCCCGACCTGCGCGACGGGTTCAGGGCTGCGCCGTGAAGCGCAAGCGCATTTGAAAAGTTTTTCGCCAAATGCAGGGCCGGGCCTGGAGCGTTGAACATCCCGCATCACGCGGCGCGTCTCTCGGCCAAAGCTTCGGTTCGAACGGTCCGGGCGCTTATTGCCGCGTTCGCAAAAAGCCTGACTTCTTCAGATGGGCGGTGTCTGGGGGCCGGAGCCACTCCATCCCGACACCGCCCAGCCTTTTTGAGCGGCCTGCCGCAGTGGGAATTACTCCGGGTTATTTCGATGCGACGTTGAGTACCACCTGCGCCTGGTTGTGCCCGTCGGGAGGGGTAACCCCGGTGTATTTAACCGCGGTGCCGACGGCGGTAATTTCCATCCACTCGTTTCCATGGATCGATTCGATTTTCAAATCCACGCCGATCACGCCATCCGCGCCGAGCTTGTCGGCCTCGGCTTGCATCCGATTCAAAGCCAACTCGCGCGCGTCGTACATCAGCTTGGTATATTGACTCACTTCGCCTCCGGTGGCACCCTTGATGCCCGCCATGAAGCCTCCCACAGCGCCCATCGAGTAGACGCAGTTGCCCAGGACGAGTCCCAGCGGGATGTAGCCCTTGTCGATCACCAGCCAAAATTCTGCGCCCGACAAGTCTGAAGTAAAGGCGCGACCTGAATGTTCTTGTGCCATAATGGTTCTCCTTGGAATGTAGGTAGGGCAGTGGATGCCCTGGGTGAGGGAAACGCCTCGTCGAGGCGTCTCTCGCATTATATTGCACTGCGAGCCATGTGCTTCTGTGTCGTAGAAGTAACCGCTATGGCCGCGTGCCAGTTGCGCACAGACAACTTCACGCCCCTGGGTGGAACTGCGCAACGCGCCCGGCCTGCGCGATGGGTTGATGGCTGCGTCGTAATGGGCAAGCCTTGAACAGTTTTTCGCCAAATGCTGGATTGGGGTTGAAGCGCTTAATGTTAATGTGTTTGATTTAAAATTGCTATGTGTTCATCAATCCAGGAAATTGCGCTGGGATTTACGGAAATTAAGTTTTTTATGGAAGTTAGTTTACTGGCAAAGAACGGGCTATGTGACTGAGGTGAGTAGATGGTATGCGCTTTTTCAAACAATTTATTTGCTCCTTCAAAATTGCCGTTAAGCGCATATGTAAAGCTTAAGTCATAATACAACAGTATTTTTTTATCGTCAATTGTCGAGAAAATATCATACTTTTTGATCGTGTCAACATCGCCTTTTTTGATAGGCATATAATTGCACAACATATCGCTGCCTAAAAAACTTTCAGTGGGTTTGATGTCTGGGTCTTCCAAGATTTTTGATGTATTCTCAAATAAATACTCTGCATTGCTTAGGTCTTTTGTGTAAAGTGCTACATCACCCAAGTTAATCGCGGTCGACAACTTTGGTGACAGGCTGGCAGCTATTTGTAAATATTTTTTCGCATTTGCATAATCATTTTGAAGCAGGTACGCATAACCGAGATTGTTGTTGGCAATCACGTTATCAGGTTCCTTTTCGACAGCTGTTTTAAAAAACTTAAATCCTTCATCTACGTTGCTTTTCATTTTTATATATCCAAGCATTGTATAACCTGCGGAGAGTTTCGGATTTATGTTGATAGCCGTTTGTGCCCATACTTGAGCATTTTGGTCATCGCCATGGCCTTCATATAAAAATGCTTTTAGCATGTATAAATGAAAGTCTGCAGGGCGTTGTAAGAGCAGATAATCTAACTTTTTGTCGGCTAACTGTATATCGAGATATTTTTGTCCTTCCTCTAAATCAAATACTTCTGAACTTGCCAATCCATAAAAAGCTAATACATTGTGTGGGTTGATTTCGAGAGCCTTTTTGTAGGCCCCTTTGGCTGCATATAGCTCGAAATTGCCTGCCATGATATCGCCTTGTATTCTATAGAATTCCGATAAATCTCTTTCAATGGAGATACTACGAAAACTTTCGAAATAATCTACACCGAAGGCGAGCTGGATATAGAACAGGATAATTATCGAGCCGATAACCGATAAAAATGCCCAATTACTCGACAGGAAATTGAAAGTCTTCCGAAATTTTTCCGCGGATGTTTGTGGAGATTTTTGAAGAGATGACTTTATTGCAATGATTTCTTTCTCAAGGTCTTGAATTTTTCTTAGGGCAATAAGGTGTTCTTCGCTATTCGCTTTACTGATTGGCGTTAAATTCTGATTGTTGTTATTGTTCGCAGAATTTTGAAAGCCGGGTGGAGTGTGGGTAGTCAGCTTCTTCCTTTGAATAATTACTACGAAAAAGACGATGCTAAATGCTGCAACAACGATGATGGCAATACATCCTAATG
>JBARBA010000301.1:0-6119 GCA_049792555.1 Anaerolineales bacterium | reverse complement strand
CGAAACGGATGTCGCGGTTGGTCAAAATCCCGGTTAGCAGTCCGGCGTGATCCACAATCGGCACGCCCGAAATTTTGTAGTTGGCCCTGATGGCTTCGGCCTGCTCGAGCGTGGCATCCGGCGTCAGCGTGACCGGGTCGCTGATCATGCCGGACTGCGAGCGTTTGACCTTGTCGACTTCGTTGGCTTGCTGGTCGGGCGACATGTTGCGGTGGATGATGCCCAGCCCGCCCTCGCGCGCCAGGGAAATAGCCAGGCGGGCTTCGCTGACGGTGTCCATGGCGGCTGAGAGCACGGGGATATGGAGCAGAATATTGCGCGTCAGTCGGGCATGCACATTCACGTCGGATGGCAGCACTTCGCTGTACGCGGGAACGACCAACACATCGTCGAAGGTCAAGGCTTCGGGTGAGTTAAAAAGCTCTTCATTCATTTTTTGTCCTTGTTGAAAATTTGTTGGGTGGTTCCGCCTATTCTACTTCAAATTTCGCTAGAAATCTGCGAAAATCGGCGTAATCTGTGGATGGTGGGTTTCACGTTGAGAATTGCTGTATTTCAAAAGGAACCCTTTTTGCCGATTTACGTAATTCATGTTAAACTCAACCGTTACGTGTGTAACGGCATTCATTTTTAGGAGAACAAAATGCGAAATCGCCCTGGATGTTTAACCGGATTGCTTGAAGTATTTTTACTCAATCGGCTTTTCGACTGGCTGCAAAACCGCTTCGGTTTTGGACGCGGCTGCTCGTGCGGCGGCTGTGGCTGCGGCGTCATCTTGCTGATTATTTTTATCGGCTTGATGTGTTCTGTATTATCGGGCACAAACTGGTCGAGCTTCCGATTCTAAATGCGCAATCGTCGTCGGGCGCGGGGAGTTTCCAACTCGTTGGTCCTTTGGGTCTTCGTCGTGTTTTTCGTGTCCTTCGTGGATTCTGCTGTTTCGCCCGTCGCCGCGCAGGATGCCTCGCCCACGCCCGAGGAATTAACTCGTGCAGGAACGCCGAGCGTCATCCCGGAGTTGCCTACCGTTGGCCCGGTCAGCGTTTCTTACCCGATTCATGGCCAAACGCTGACGGGGAGCGTAAACATTACCGGCAGCATCGCGCTCGACGGCTGGACTTCCTACGAGTTGGCCTTTTCTGACGCCAATGGCGCTGCTCCAAGCTGGTTCATTTTCGCCACTGGAACCAACCCTGTCCCAGACGGCCCGCTGGCCGTCTGGGACACAACCACGCTGACCGACGGCGACTACAACCTGCGGCTGCGCGTTTTCACCCCTGGCGGCTCCCAGGATGTTTTCGTTTACGGCCTGCGCGTGCGCAACTACAGGATTGACACGCCTGTGCCGACGATTACCCTAACGCCAACCGCTTCGCCCATTGTTACGGCAGTGCCTACTGCCACGCCGGCGCCGACCTCCACGCCCTATTCCACGCCTACGCCAATGCCGCCCAACCCGGCCAGCCTGCGCCCCGGCGAAATCGTCTTTAACCTGGGACGCGGCGCGCTGTTTACGGCGCTGCTGTTTGGCGTTTTTGGCCTGTTCTTGCGGATGCGCCGGCGCTGATTTTACTATTCTCCGCTCTCTATTCTCTACTCTCTGGCCCCTATGACCTTCCCCTTCTCCCTCTTCCAATCGCACGCCATGACAGAAAACCTGCCCTATCTCATCGTCGGCCTCGGCAACCCGGGGCGCGAATACAAAGACACCCGTCACAACATGGGTTTCATGCTCGTGGACCGGCTGACCGTGCGCCTGAACGCGCGCGGCATGAAGTTGCAGTCCAAGGCAATTGTGATCACGGCCCAATATGAAGGCCAAAAGATCATCCTTGCCAAGCCCCAGACCTTTATGAATCTCTCCGGCCAATCGGTGCAGGGACTGCTGCGCTTTTACAAGCTGCCGCTCGAAAACCTGCTGGTGGCCTCCGACGACATCGACCTGCCTTTTGGCGTCCTGCGCATTCGTCCCGGCGGCGGATCGGCGGGGCAGAAGGGCATGGCCTCCATCATCCAGCAGTTGGGCACGCAAGACTTCCCGCGCCTGCGCCTGGGCATCGACCCTCCGCCCGGCCGCATGGACGCCGCCGCTTACGTCTTGCAGGAGTTCAGCAACAAGGAACTGATGATCGTCTCCGAAACCCTCGACCGCGCCGCCGACGCCGCGCTGACCTTTGTCACGCAGGGGTTGAATGCGGCCATGAATAAGTTTAATGGGACGGGTGGAGGGTAGAGACTTTGGCGCTATCACAAAAGACCTCGGAGTTTTGCACCCCCATACGGGGGCAAGCGAACTCCGAGGTCTGGTAAGGCGACTTTTAGATCGAGTACCCAGCGGGCATGATATTGCCCCTACGATTGGAGGAGTCCTATGGATGAAAACATTCTCTGGCAACATCGAGATGAACTAATCCAAAAATGGGTGCAGGCCCTCTCGCCCGTCAGCGATTATGACGAGCGCTCTGTGCTGGCGCATATCACCACATTGACCGAGAACACCATTACCCTGTTGACTGCCGATACGCTGGATTACAAAGAGGCGCAAACCATCGGCCAGGCGCTTTCAGAGTTGATGTCACGGCAAATACGCGGCCTGCGCAAGACGCATGAGGTACTGGGAGAATATGTCCTCCAAACCGCGCCGGAAGCAGCGCCGCGCCTGTTTGATGTTTTGTGCGAAATCTCCCTCGGCTATCATGATTTCTACATTGAGGAAATTCAGGAAGATACTGCCAGCGCCAAAAAGATGGCGTATGTTACCAGCAGTTTTGTGATGGCCATGGCCCATCGAATACGCTTTGCCTACAAAGACATGAATGAAGCCAATCGCGCGCTTCAAGCGCGACTAAAATATCAGGGGGATGAAGACGTATTGGCTTTCGCTATTACAATGGAAAATTCCAGCCAAAAGATGGGGAGTTTACTCGATGAGCTGCTTGAATTTGGAGGCCAGAAAAGCGAAGTCTATGAATTGAGTCTCGAAAACTTCGATCTTGCCGTCGTACTGCGAAAAGTGGACGAGCTTGTCCAGCGTTTGGGCCAAAACAAGAACAATGTCTTCGAGGCAAAATACGATCAAAATCTTGGCTCCATGTATGCCGATCCTGCGCATGTGTGGCATATTTTGTATGTGCTCTTGGTAAATGCCTTTAAATCCACGCAAAATGGCTCAATCAGCCTGAGCGTTTCAAGGGAAAGCGCCGACGGTGAAGACATCGTTGTTTTTCTTGTGCGCGATACAGGCGCCGGGATTCCCCCGGAAGACATTCCAGACCTGTTCGAGTGGCCGGAGATTCAACCCTTGCGGGTTTTGCAGATTGTCTCAAATGAAGAACCCGGACTGAATTTGCCAATTTGTCGCTATTTATGCGATTTGGTCGGCGGCAGCATTACGGTGGAAAGCGAAGTGGGCAAGGGTTCGACCTTTTGCGTCATCCTGCCGGCGCACTGCCAGCCGGCGAAAGAGTAACGTATTTCTGTCTCAAATCATGGACTTCCTCCTCACCCACCTCCGCTCCATCCCCGAACGCTTGATCTTCCTCAAGCAGGCACAGGAGATTTGACTTGCATTCAAGGCCGACTTATCGCCGATATTTGTGGATCATTCTGCTTGCCCTGCTTGTGGGCTGCGGCCCGGTCGTCGCACCCGTCACAGTCCCCACCGCCATTGCCGTCGCCACGCCCACCAAAGTGGATATGAATGCTTTCTCCACACAAATTGCCGGAACGGTTGTTGCCCAAATCACACAAACGGCCTACGTCACATCAACACAAACACGACCTCCTACTGGCACGCCCCAACCAACGCGAACTCCGCTGCCGGTTTATGCGCCGGGTGGAAAACTCAAGGTTTCCATCATTGACGGTAATCTTTACATTCAAAATGGGGGCGGACAAAATGTTCAACTGACCCATAGCAAAGCGGATCACGACCCGTTTTTTTCGGATGATGGTAAAAAGGTTATTTTTTACCGGGGGTATGCTGATAACAATAACACTTTGTATTCCATTGATGCCAATGGAGGCCAGGAGCAGCAAATCATTGATATTTCAGTACTTGCAGTGCAAGATGGTGGACAAATAAAAGCCCTGACCTTTATCAAAAATACGCATATTTTGTTGTTCAATATTTATATTTGTGGCAAACAGCCTGAAGACTACCCTTTTGCGGATTGTTTTGTCAGCACGTATAGCGTGAATGCCGATTCAGGGGAAACGAAAGAGATTGGTCAAAAAGTCAGCGGTTTTAGCGCTGATGAACACAATTTTGAACTTTCCCCGAACCGGCAGTATGTTTCGATTGCAGGGTCGGGGCATATTAATGTTTTTTCCTTTTCTTCAGGACATTTCAAGCTGGCCTATTTTGGCGCTTTCGCCTACAGCATGACAAGAGCCTATGAATTTTTGCCATACCAATACTGGCTGCCTGATTCCAGTGGGTTGATTATCGTTTCCGCTGCTGCCGGCACATCAAACGGCCCGCCAGACCCCCCTAATTTCTATGACATTTTCCGTTACACATTGGGCAAAAAGGCAGTTCAAATCAAGTTCGATGCTTATCCCTCGCTTGGGGACGCGTGGAGAATGGGGTGTGTTGTCTCTATTTCTCCAGACCGGAATTGGATATTTTTTGTGGGTAATAAACCCGGTGATCCGCGGGAAGAACCAGCCCATCTTGGAAATTTGAACAATGGTCGCACGCAAGTATATGATTTTTTGGGAGACGCGCCTTGCTCCTCTATTGAGTGGAGTCCGGATAGTAAGCATTTTGCCGAAAGTAATCTCCAATACGGGTTGATTGGTTCTGTAGATGGAGGACCGCTAATTACTATTAAAGGCTCCTTTGAAGGGTGGATTGATGCTACGCATTATTCATATTCAGTAGAAGATTCAAAGACTTATAAGTTTTATACCGCTGAAATCGGTGAAGATCCACTTCTTCTTCCCAGCCCTACGCCGACACCTACACCAACGCCATAGAAAACAGACAAGCTCAAACAACTTTATCAACCCACGATGGACTTTATCCTTCAACACCTCCGTTCCACCCCTGAATACCAGACCTTGCTCAAGCAGGTAAAGGACGATACGCGGCTGCCCGGGCTTGGCCTGCCGCGCGCGGCGCGGCTGCCGGTGCTGACGGCGCTGCACGGCGATTTAAATCGCCCGATCTTGCTGCTGACCGACCGCGCCGACCACGCCCTGGCCTTGCACGACGAACTGGCGTTTTGGGTGCCGTCTGCGCCGCGGCACCTGTTTTCGGAGCCGAACCCGCTCTTTTACGAGGACGCGGCCTGGGGCAGCGCCACGCGCCGCGAGCGGCTGCAAACGCTGACGGCGCTCTCGCTCTACCACCTGCCCTTCGCCGAAAAACCGGCTGCGCCGCCGCTGATTGTGGCCTCGGCGCGCGCCATAATGACGCGCACCCTGCCGCGCCGCGACTTCCTGAAAGCCAGCAAGCGCCTGTCGGTGGGGCAGATGGTCTCGCCCGACGCGCTGTTGCGCCATTGGATGACGATCGGCTACCAGTCGGCGGAGACGGTGTTCGAAGCGGGACAATTCTCACGTCGCGGCGGCATCCTGGACGTCTGGCCGCCGTCTGCGTCCGCGCCGATCCGGCTGGACTTCTTCGGCGACGAGATCGACACCATCCGCAGCTTCGACCCGGCCTCGCAGCGCACGCTGGCGAAGATGCAGTCCGTGCTGGTGACACCCGCGCGGGAGTTTATCGCGCAGAAATTGGATAATAGGAAACCCGATCATTCAACCGGGCGCGATGCGGAGAATCAGGCGTCGGATTCATCAGGTGACGATCCCCTGCTCTCTACTCACTATTCTCCAATCTCTGAACCTACAGAATTCCACATCCCGTTGCTGCACCCGTCTGTCTCCAGCCTGCTCGATTACCTGCCGCAGCACACCCTAATCCTGGTAGACGACCTGTCGTTGATCGAGAGCATGGTCGGCGAAGTGGAGGAGCAGGCCGTCAAGTTCCGGCAGGAGAGCATCGAGGAAGGCGTGCTCGCGTCGAATTTCCCCGTGCCGTATCTCACCTGGGCCGAGTTGACCGACAGCCTGTACGCGCATCCCTGGCTTGAGTTAGGTCTGGGGAGTGGAGA
>JBARBA010000300.1:0-12839 GCA_049792555.1 Anaerolineales bacterium | reverse complement strand
AGCGCCCGGATTGGGCGGCGGCGGCGCCGAGCGTGGTGGCGGCTGCCGCGGCGGGCTTGACCGCAATAAAGACCAGGGCTACCAAAACAGCCAGTGAAACGAACTGCAAAAACAAAGCGCTTTTCTTTGTGTTCCTGAACATAATCTTCCTCACTTTTGGGGTAGGTGGGTGGCTGTGGACTTTTGTCCACGCCCGCCCGGTTGGCGAATTAAATGATTGTTAGATAGAGCCGTTTAATTTTGATGCCACTTGGCGTGGCCCTGTACTACCACAGCGAAAGAGTGTCATTTTCGTTCAATCGGCATAGGCTGTCCTTTTTGTCGGTTAGTCACAAGATGTTCTTGACGATGCAACGATGCGCATCAAAGTAGAAGTTTTTGGTTTTGGAAGCGCTTACATGTTTTTTCACGATTTACATCTGTATTTCTGACTTCAAGGGCATTTGCGGCCTAAAGGGGGCCTGTTTCCTGCAATTAATCCCTTGGGGTGTGCATCAAAGCACATTTCACGATCAATGCAATTGGAAACGCTTCCATAATACTAACAAAAATGCAAACCGAAGTCTAGCACTATTTTGTCGAAGACATGTACTATTTTGTCGAAGAAATGTGCTTTTTTGTCGAAATGGTCGAAATGCTTGAATTTGCCTTAAAAGAGATGGATAACGCAAGGACAGGAATATATGTAGAGGGTGAATAGCGTTCAGTAAATAACCCCATGGAATCTCTTTAATTCGAAACGGGCGTCTTGATTCCCCGCCTTCTTGAGGCTCTTTACAGAGCATCTCATTGATAACTAAACTTTTTGAGTCGAAAACAATGCTAAAACCAGCATAAAAAGCTTAGCGAATTATGAGATGCTCAGTAGGATTTTCCGGCACGGTTCAGAAAAGTTAAAGCTGTCATGATTTGCATGGCTAATCGTTGTCGTTTGATACTGGGAGAATGCGCCAGATGGAATAGATTAAACGCGATAATATCACCCACCGTGCGTTCGTATTCAACGTTCATTTTCCCAAGACCTGACAGGTCTTCGGCGACACTTTACCGGACAGCCTCACCATCCCGCGCAGGCTATTTGCCCGACTTATGCGCTGATCAAGACCTGTCAGGTCTGGTGTCTACACCTGCGGGAACACCGCATCGTTCACCACCGGCCCGTGCCCCGAAGCAACGATGCGCGCCCCCAGTGCGGCCTGCTTGCGCGTCGATTCGGCGGCCAGGGCGTTATCCCAGGTGAAACCGGGGCGCGAGCTTTGCAACTGACCTTTCTCCGAGACAATCGAATCGCCGCAAAACAGCACCCCGGCAGACGGCGCATAGAACGAAAGATGGCCAGGCGTGTGGCCGGGCGTTCCAAGCACTTGCAGGCCGCCCAGGATCGGCAGCGTCTGCCCGTCTTCCACGATCTCGTCCACCTGGAAGGGCGTGGCCTTCATAAAGGGACCCATCAGGGCCACGATCACGCGCCGCAGGGAAAGCCCGCTCGATTTGACCGCGCGCGAAGACTTGCCCGCCGCGATGGCCTGCGCCTCGATCTTGCTCGCGTATGTGCGCGCGCCCGTCGCCTTGTGCAAGGCCGCCAGCCCGCCCACGTGGTCGAGGTCGGAGTGGGTTAGCAGGATGCGCTTCACATCCTGCGCAGACTTGCCCAACGGCCTGGTAATGTACGCCAGGATTTTCTTATGGCTGCCCGGAATACCGGCGTCGATCACGGTCAACCCGTCGGCGTCCACCAGGATGTAGGGGTTGGCGATCACATTTGGAACCACATATACGTTCTCGGCAATTTTCATGGGGAAGCTCCTTTCAACGTGAATATATCACCAAACCCGCCCTGCGGAGAGGCATTTCACCGCAGAGCGGCGGGGTTTTCACAAAACCGGAGAACTGAAACCGGCAGTCAACGCCAAACCTGTGCGCTTCGACTATGTTGCATAAGGACTCCAGTTACATAGGCTATGGACTCTAACTGCATAGCCTATGGACTCCAACTGCATCGCCGATCAGCAATTCTCAATATGTTTTTTCATCCACAGATTTTACCCTTCGGGCGCGATGTCGGCGTAATCTGTGGATGAGTCGGAATGAATTCCGACTTACGGGCTGGGATCAATCACCGGGATTCCCGGGGAACTTTCACATAAAAACGCTATGTTATACTCGCCAATGTCTGCCGTCTCCTTCCACAACCGAGCAACCATGAGCCAGAAAGTTCGCGCGCGCCCGACGATTGGTTTCATTTCAACGTGGTCCGTCTATGAAGGCACCACGATTGATAACTATACCCACACGTTCCTGCGGGGAGTTTGCGCTGCGGCGCGCGAACAGGATTGCAACCTGCTGATCGGCTGCGGCATCTCGCTGCCGGGCAGTCCGCGCGCCAGCCGCACCGCCTGGGCCGTGCCGGGGGAAAATGTCGATTTTGTGCCGGTGGGGCCGTGGAATGCGGACGGCCTGATCGTCATCCCCGACGACCTTTCAGATGCGCAGTTCGAATACATCCAGGATTTGATCCGTTCGGGATACCCCATTATTTTGACCACCGCCGAAAAGCCCGGGCCGCTCGTCGCCCCCGATAACGCCGGCGGCATCCGTCAGGCCTTTACCCACCTGCTGGAACACGGACATCGCCGGATCGCGCTGATCGCCGGCAAAGCCGGGCGCGGCGGCGATAGCGCCGAACGCCTGTCGGCTTATCGCGCGGCGCTGCGCGAGGCCAGCATCGCAGAAGATGAACGCCTGATCGCTTTTGGCGAACATCGCCGCGAGGGCGGGCGCGTTGCCATGCGGCGCATCCTCGAAACGGGCGCGCCCTTCACGGCCCTGATTGCCAGCAACGATTTATCGGGCTTGGGCGCAATGGACACACTGCGCGAGGCAGGCCGTCGCATCCCCGAAGACGTGGCGGTGATCGGGTTTGACGACATCCTCGAAGCGCGCTCGCAGCTTCCGCCGCTGACCACCATCCGGCACCCCACTTTTACGCTGGGCCGCCAGGCGGCGCTGGCGCTGCTGGATGCGGTCCGGGGAAAACCAACAGCGGGGACCAGCACAAGGGTCAAGACGCAGCTTGTCGTGCGGCAGTCGTGCGGCTGTCGCGCGGATAATACCCCCGTCGCGTCGCTCGCTCCCACGCCTGCGCTGGAACCCGGGTCAATCCAAACAGTCCTGGCGCGCCTGATGGCAGATGCAACCTTTATCGAAGTCCGGCACAGCCCGCGCAAGGATATCGACGCGCTGTGTTCCGGGCTGACCCATGCGTTTGCCTCCAGCCTGATCCATCACGACCCGCGCGACTTTGAAGAGGCTTTACAGGGATTGGCCCAATGGCTCGAAGCGCATGGCGAGGACGCCTACGCCTGGCACGCCGCGCTGTCCATTTTGCGCCGCGCCCTGCCCAACCTGCTGACGGCCTTGCTCGGCGCGCAGCCCGATTTTGCCAATATGCTCGTGGACCGCGCCCGGATCGTGATCGCTGAGCTGACGCAGCGCCAGGCGGCCAACACGCTCCTGCACCACACCGAGATGTCGAACCGTTTGGGGCTGATGACTTCGCAATTGCTGGCAGCTTTCGACACCACTGCCACCGCCGATATTTTGGCGCAGCACCTGCCGCAACTTGGCATCGAACATGCGCTGGTGGCGCTGTATTCGACGCACGAGGATGATCCCTTATCGCACAGCACCGTGTTGCTCGGCGCGGGCCTGCCTGCGGGCGGGGTGGGACGCCCCTTCCTGACGCGCGAATTCCCATCGGCAGGGCTTTACCCGCCCGATTCGGCCTTCCAACTGGCCCTTCTGCCGCTGGTGATCGACGAACGCCCCACCGGGTTTGTGGCGCTGAGCGCCAGCAACCTGGAGCCGTGCGCGGCGATTGTGCATAACCTGGCTTCGGCGCTACGCACCGGCCAGTTGTATCACGACGCGCTCGAAGGCCGGCGGCTGGCCGAGGAAGCCAACCGTTTGAAGAGCCGTTTCCTGTCGACCGTCAGCCACGAGTTGCGCACGCCGCTCAGTCTGATCGTTGGCCTGAGCCAGATGGTTTTACGGGAACGCCCCGAACCCGCCGACACCGTGCAGCGTGACATCGAGCAGATCAACCTTAGCGCGCAACACCTGGCGCGTTTGATCGGCGACGTGCTCGACCTGGCCAGCAGCGAAGCCGGTCAACTCCGAATCCTGCACGAGCCGCTCGACCTGGCCGAAGTGTTGGGCGTGACCGCGCAAATCGGCGAGCAACTGGCGCGCGAAAAAGGGCTAAAGTGGAGCGCGCAGCTTGCGCCGCAAGGCCCCTGGGTGTTGGGCGACCGCACGCGCCTGCGACAGATCACGCTCAACCTGGTCAGCAATGCGGTCAAGTTTACGGACGAGGGACAGGTGGCGCTAAAGCTGGTCGACGCAGGCCAACAAGCCGTCATTTCGGTTAGCGATACCGGCATCGGCATTACGCCTTCCGAACAGGAGGCCATTTTCCGTGAATTCCATCGCTCCGAACGCACGATCCAATCGGGGTTTAGCGGCCTGGGGCTGGGGTTGGCCATCTCCAAACAACTGGTCGAGCAACACGGCGGCAGCATCGGCGTGCGTTCGCCCGGCGACCTGGGGCGTGGCTCGACCTTTTTTTTCAGCCTGCCGACCATCGCGGCTGCAACCTTGCCTGCAGATTTGGCTCCGCCCCTGCTTTCGCGCAGCAATTCCGTTTTGGTGCTGACCGAGCGCCTGGAACCCGCCGACAAGTTGTGCAACTACCTGCGCAAGCGCGGTTTCGACCTGCGGGTTTGTAATGTAGACGAGGAAAGCGGCTGGCTGGCCGATGTGATTGCGTCGCCCCCGGCGGCCTTTATTTTGGGGAACCGTTTGGCGTCGCGTGAAGGTTGGGCCATCATTGGAATGCTCAAACAGCAGCCTGCCACCGAGTACATCCCCATCCTGGCCTACTCGCTCGATACCGAACACGATCAAGGCGAATTGCTGGAATTAAATTACCGGCAAAAACCGCTGCGGGCCGAACAGTTGGCGGAAGAACTGGCGCGTTACTTCGAACCCAGCCTGGATCAACGCACCGTGCTGGTCGTCGATGATGATCCGGGCATCCTGGATTTGCACACCCGCCTGGTCAAACAGTTGGGCTGCCAGCCGATCACGGCGCGCAATGGCCGCGAAGCGCTGGACGTGGTGGAGCATACGCCCCTTGACCTGATCCTTTTGGATTTGACCATGCCCGAAATGGACGGCTTTGCCGTGCTGGACGTGTTGCGCTCGCGCGAAGCGACGCGCAACATCCCGGTCATTGTGCTGACGGCGCGCCTGTTGAACGACGCTGATCTTGAACGTTGCAACCACGGCGTGGCGACCATCCTGGGGAAAGGACTCTTCAACACAACCGAGACGCTGCACCACATCGAAGCGGCGTTGATGCGGCAGCACACGCTGGGCCGGGCAACCCAACAACTCGTCCGGCAGGCCACCGCCTGTATCCAGGCACGCTATACCGAGGCGCTTACGCGCGAGGAGATTGCGCAGCAGGTGGGCATCAGCGCCGATTACCTGACGGATTGTTTCCGCCAGGAATTGGGCATCACGCCCATGACGTACCTGCGTCGCTACCGCATTCTCCAGGCGCGCGAATTGCTGGAGACCAGCGATCTTTCGATCATGCAAGTGGCGCTTGAAGTGGGGTTCTCGGAGAGCGCGCACTTTACGCGCACCTTCCAGCGCGAGGTGGGTATGACCCCTCGCGCCTACCGCGACAGCAAACGCGGCTGACAGCGTTCCCCCGTAAAAAAAGACGAGCATCCCACCCGCAGAACCGGGTGGGATGCTGATCCCTACCAACCCAAGGAGTATGGATTGAACAAGCCTTGCTCACAAGTGACTGTCACCTGCGTTATTTTACGGCGCCCACTTGATGCCCGGATTTAAGTGGCCGGTCCAGTCGAAGACGGCCTGGTTATCCCATTGGTCTCCAGTGCCGTTCATATTGGCCGGGTCCCAGCCGTTACCGGCGATGGCGACCCAGGTCGGTTCCCAGTAGAATACGCCAATCGCGCCGCCCGCCCTGGCAGCCGCCTGGACGGCGGTGAAGTTGCTGGCCTGGCCTGCCCACGTTGCCGGGTAGCCTGAACAGGGGGTCGAAGATGAAATGCTGTTCGCCTCGCTGTCTGCATTGGAGGCGGTAAACGGATAGGCGGTTTCGGCGATGATGACCGATTTGCCATAGCGCGACTTCATATCCGACACAACGCTGGTCATGTTCGACATGGAGCCGTGCCAGTAGCAATAGTACGACAAACCGGTGATGTCCCAACTGACGCCTTGCGCCTTGATGCCATCGAAGAACCAGCGCGCGTTGGCGTCGCTATCGGCGTCGGCAACATGGATGATAACCTGCGTGCCGCTGTTACAGGCTTTGATGGCGTTGTAGCCTTGCTTGAGCAGCAGCCCCAGGTTGGTAAAGCTGTTGCTGACGACTTTGCCGTCGTTCCACAGCATACCCACGTTGATTTCATTGCCAATTTGGACGCTGTCCGGCGTTGTGCCCTGGGCTTTCAGACTGTTGCAAATATCGTAAGTGTAGTTATACACATCCGTCTGGAGTTGGCTGATCGTATGGCTTGACCAGGCAGCCGGTTTGTATTGTTTGCCGGGGTCGGCCCATGTGTCGGAATAGTGGAAGTCGATCATCAATTTCAAGCCGGCGGCTTTGACCGTTTTCGCGTATGCCAGCACCTTGGTCTTATTGTTATAGCCGCTGGCCGGGCTGTTCCAAATGCGCAGGCGGACGTAGTTTACGCCGACGCCTTTGAGGATGGTTAATGGATCCTGCTGGGTGCCGCTGGCGTTATAGTATTTTTGCCCCAGGTCCAGGGAGCGCTGCACGGATGAGACATCCGCGCCCAGCATAGACAATGTGGAAGCCGAGGCGGGCGCCGCCGCCACATTGGCGCGTGGAGTAGCGACAAGGATGCCTGCCACTGCCACAAGCGCAATAATGATGACCAGACTGAATATTTTACGGTACATGGTTTTGATTCTCCTCATGCCTTAAAGGCGATAAATTTGGTGGAAGGATATGCGTAAATCGAAGTTCGGCAGGAATGGGCAAGCCTGCCAGCTTGATCAAATCATTTGAACGACTGCCTCCTTCTCCATCGAGAAATCTGATGCACATTACAATTCCGTAATTTTAATAATAGGCTTTCTCTCAACCATTGTCTTGCCTAAAAGCGGGATATTTTTGCTGTTTTCCGGCATTGTGGGGCACAAGCTTGCCCCAGCTGCCCTCGCCCTTGCGCCGGTGACTTGCAAGCATCGTCCAGGAGAGTCCAAAAAGCCCGGCGCAAGAGCCGGGCTTTTTAGGACAATAGCGGTGGCGTAGTCGAAAGACTTTTCAGGACAAGACATCCTTCGGCTGCGCCCAGAGCTATTATCAAATCATAAGGGTGCGTTTCATTTGGGTTGAAGCCTCCCGAAATGTAGCGTGTTGCGCAAACCTTCAAAACGGAATACGCAATACGCAACACGGATTTTTCTCAACTCATTTACGAAGTAACTGCGCTTTTCAGTTGCGAAGTAACCGCGCCCTTCGGTCGAAACGCGCCCAAATCATAACCTTACGGCGTGATTCCATAAGCGGTATACATTTGGGGATACAAATCGATCAGACTGGGTATGGTAGCGCCGCTGCTATTGAAAAACGGTTCGCCATACGAGGTCGGCTCCCAGATGAAGGTGCCTTTGCCCAGGCCGTTTGGCAGGGCATGGATGGCGTCATTGACCTCGCGCTTGGATTGCGAGTATTCCGCCGCAACGATCGGCTTTCCATAGCGGGACGCCAGGTCGTTCACGTTGCTTGTCAATTGCGCCAGCGTGCCCTGGTACTGCGGGTAATAGGACAGGCCGATGATATCGAAAGTCACGCCGCGAGCGAACATTGCGTCGAGCCAGGCGCGCGCCCCGGCATTATCGCCGCCCCTGTCGATGTGCTCCATGACCAGGATGGAGGGGTCAACCTCCTTGACTGCGGCGATGCCTGCTTTTACCAACGTAGCCAGGTTGTCATAATTTGCGCCGCTGCTGCTGCCTCCATCGGGCCAGAGCATCCCGTTGGTGATTTCATTCCCGACCTGCACCATATCGGGCATGGTGCCCTGGTTTTTAAGCTGCGTGACCACGTCGAGGGTGTAATCATGCAGGGCCTGGGTTTCCTGGGCGAAGGTCATGTTCTTCCAGGCGGCAGGTTTGTTCTGCTTGCCGGGGTCGGCCCAATTGTCGCTGTAATGGAAGTCCAGCAGGAACTTCATGCCGGCATTCTTGGCGCGCAAGGCCATGGCTTTGACGTGCGCCAGGTCGCAGAAGCCTTGCGAAGAATAGCCTCCACTGGCTGTGGGGTCATTGAAAATCCGCAAGCGAATGAAGTTGATCTTGTGGTCTTTCAAGATCTGGAAGATATCCTTTTGGACGCCGCCATCGGAATAGTGTTTGCCGCTGGCTTCTTCCTCGGGCACCCAGGAAATATCGGCGCCCAGATAGTACGAGGGCATGCTACCGCCGCCCGGAATGGGCGTGAGGGTGCGGGTGGGCGTGGCGCTCGGCCCGGTGGTCGCTGTGGGGGTGCGGGTGCGTGTGAGCGTCGGTCCAACGAGCGTGCTGGTGCGGGTGGGAGTCGGGCCGCCGACGGTTGGAGTGCGGGAAGCCCCCGGCGAGGGGGTGGGGGTCAGCGACGGCCCGGTGGTAACGGTTGGGTTGCTGCCGCATGTCCCGGCAATTTCAAAATGTCCATAGGCAACGGTACTGTTGTAATGAATGGTGTACGCGCCGTTCAGGGACGCAATGGAAGAAGCGGCCACATAGGTATTGAGGTACGAAGTACCGTTGACTTCCAATGTAGTCAGGTTCCAGGAATTGATATAAGTACACAGCGAGGTTGCTACCAGGCAAACGTCCCCGACGCCATCCTTGGCGTAAGGAACGGTGATCGCGGTGGCCGGGCTGCATACAGTTGCTGCGTGTGCGGTGTTGAAAGCGCCGTATATCGCCGCCAGCGTAACGACCAGGGCGGCGATTGCAAGTGAAAAACGTCTTACTTTCATAATTTTCTCTCCTTTTGGAAATGCTTATTAAAACAATAGCTTTGGGAACGATTTCAAATCAAATATGTATCATCTCAAAATTTGGGGGATTTGTTGTTGCAAGTGGTTTCGATACGGCGGCGGGACAACACCGCCGCCTACTCAACCACCGATGATTGAGATGATACTCAAATATGTATCACAAAAAGACCTGCACAAGCCGGTAAATTAATTTTGCAATCGTCGCCTCTTTCTGTTCTGCCAGCACTTCGCAACCACTGTCAAACGATAAAAATTGGGAGTTGAAATGGGGCCTACGCACAGTCCTGCACAGCCCCGGATCAGGGCCTTCTTAAAGTCGAGCAGAGCTAAGAGCCTCGACACGAATTTCACTAATTCTCACGAATTTTTCGCCTGCACTCCCGAAGGACGCCGAGACGGTGTGGGGCATCAGGCCAGGGTGGAAATTCGTGACATCGTGCCCGTAGGGTAAATTCGTGTCCCGCCTTTTGAAAAAGGCATCAAACCTGTGACTTTAAGAAAACCCTGAACCCCGGATTATTACTGGATTTTAATAATAGGCTTTATGACAGCCGTTGTCTTGCCTGAAAGCGGGATGTTTTTGTTATTTTCCGGGCTTGGCCTAAAAACAGTCTGCGTTGGCGCATTTCCCCCGTTTTGCAGTCTTAACGTTCCATGCAAAGAAACTCTTAAAATAAAAAGAGCGCCTTTTGCGCCCTTTTATGTATCTTCTCAAAATGGGGGGGGGAATTGTTATTACAAGTGGTTTCGACACCTGCCCTGGCGGGCGGTGCCAGGGTACGGCAGCGGGACAGCAGCACCGCTGCCTACTCAACCACCAAATATTGAGAAGTTACCCTTTTATCTTCCTTCATCCAGCCGCAACGCTTATCGTTACGCATTACGCATTACGCAATACGCATCACACCTATTGCTTCTCATTCATCATATCGAACCTGCGTCGGATCGGCTCAAGCGATGTTCGGATGGTTCCTTTCACATCGCCGGAAGGGTTTTGGGATAAGTTGGCCCATACGTCCTTCAACCCGGCTGCCAATTGCAGCTCCAACATGCCCCCAAATTTCGCCGTCGTAAAAAGGCGGCCTGCCTCCAACGTCTCGATAAACGTATCGATGTTCGCATCGCGCGATTCGGCCAGGTTTTCGAGCGCATCCACAGTCACCGGCAGGCCGCCCATATACTCGCTGTATTTGATTTGTACCTCGGTGCCGAACAGGATGCTGAAGAGATGGGCCACTTCCTCATCTTTGCGGGTATGACGCCAGATGACCAAGTCGGACCCGGCCAGCAGCGGAGGCCCGGGCGGCAGCGCAACCCCCAGCAGGTCGCGCATTTCGGGGGGGAGGGCGGCGCGGAAGCGGCCCAAAGCGCCGTAGTCGCCGATCGTTGCGGCTGCTTTTCGTTCCACAAAGAAGCGATGCGATTCGGAAGCGCTGAAAGAAGGGTTTTCCGCAGGCATGTATTGGCTCAACCTAAAAAAAGCCTCCATGCCCTGCAGGGCAGCCTGCTCCAGGAACGCGGCGCGGTTGCCCTTCGATAAGATAAAGTCGCCTCCTTTGCCCCACACCCAACTGGCAATGGCGTGGATCATGACAAACTTATCCGCCATTCCCAGTACCCAGGGATATTTAATGCCCCTGGCTTGCATGCGCTGGCAGGCATCTTCCATGCATTCAACCGAGGCGAAGGCGGCCTTGGGGCCGAGATCGGCTTTATCGAGCATATCCTTCCAATAAAAAAGCGCGCGTGGATCCACCAGCCAGGGCATGGACCACAACTGGCCTTCCTGGTGGCGGTTGGCGATGTTCCAAACGGTGGTATGGAATGCGCTTTGGCCGCCCATTTTTACGATGAGTTGCCGGGAAATGGGCAGCAAGGCATTCATGGAGATCAAATCTTCGGTCAGCGGAAAGCCTACTTGTGACATGTCTGCGCCGCCGTTCTGCAACGCCATCTTGACCAGTTCTTCCTTGTAGCCTGCCCACATCAAGGGACGAACGGTTAGCTGGAGTTTGCTCAACAACGGGTTGGTTGATGATTTCAACAGATCCGCCAGGAACGACGAATTTTGTTCGGGGTTGAAGCACAGCGAGAGTTCGGGAATGTTCATGGGTGGACTTTGACCTTTGTACTGTGACAGGCAAGGCTGGCAATGAGCGTAAATTTATTTTAGCAGAGAACCGGGCGGGGGGATGATTATTCATTGAGAATTGCTGTTTTTTTGAAGACGGGGCTTGTATTTGCCCTGAAAATCATTATAATTACCTCGGATTGGGTGCTTTGCCATTGCACCTCCTTGTCTGGAACGGCGCGGAAACTTCCGCGCCGTTCCTCGTTCTCCGAGGTTCCCACGAAAATACCCTACCCCCGAGGGCACAGCGGGCGCAATGTCTATGCTCTGGCAGACGAGAGCATCATTTTTCTGCCGGTCTACTTGCCCGGCTTTGCCTCTGGCAAAAACAGGGCTGCCTTGAAAATAGCCCATTTTCATGCTTTGTGGTGCCAAGTATGGCATGACGTCTCTCTGGGAATTAGCTTGGTGATCCGCCAGATGTAAGTCGGATTGGCAACACCGCACTTGCGTTCGGTGCAAGTGTCCGACTTACGACCGCTGCCAGATATGGCGGTCTATCACCCCGTAAAACATCGGGGCAAGCAGGAAAATCCCAAAGAGCCAAAAACAGTTCCAAGCGCATATATATGCTTGCAGGGTATAATTTGGTTCTCTCATTTTTGCGGGGTGGTCGGCAGACTGCTCCACAGCCGTGTCCAGCTTTGGAACGATCATTCGTATCATCTCGATCACCGGTGGCTGAGCGGTGTCCTGACGGTTCGTCCTTCGCTCACCGTATCGAAACCACTTGCAACAACAATTCCCCCCAAATTTTGAGAAGATACGATCATTCAACGAAATTATTAATCCTTAAGGCCCATATCGATCATCATACAGGAGAATGCCATGCCTCATCCATTGAAAGTTGCTGCCGTTCAAATGAATGCCGAGCCTGCGCTGCGCGAGAAACGCCTGGGCCACGCGGAAACCCTGATCGCCAGGGCTGCCTCCCAGGGCGCGCAACTGGTCGTTTTGCCCGAAGTCTTCAATACGGGCTACGCCTACAGCGACCAGAACTACCGTCTGGCCGAAACGCTGCATGGCAAGACGGTTACATGGATGAAGTCCACGGCGCACAAACATAAAGTTTATCTTGCGGGCAGCCTGCTGCTGCGCGAGGACGACGAAATCCATAACGCCATGCTGCTGGTTTCCCCGGACGGTCAGCAATGGCGCTACGACAAGACCCATCCCTGGTGTTGGGAGCGGGCCTACTTCCGCGGCGGGCGCGGCCCGCAGGTGGCCGAGACGCCGCTGGGCAGGTTCGGCTTGCTGGTCTGCTGGGACGTGGCCCACCCGCGTTTATGGGCCGCCTACGCCGGAAAGGTGGATGCGGTGCTGGTCAGCAGTTGCCCGCCGCTGATGCACAAAGCCAAGACCGTTTTTCCCGACGGGAAGCAGTTGGCGATGGCTGATACAGGGGCCGTCATGCGTTCCGCCTTCCAGGGCGCGGAGCAGACCTTCGGCGAATTTCTGCGGCGACAGGCGGCCTGGCTGGGTGTGCCGCTGGTTGTCACAACCGTCAGCGGGAAGTTTTCTACGCATTTACCGCGCCCGCGTCTCTCGGCGGCGGCCTTCTATGCCATGCACCCGAAATTATGGAAATACAT
>JBARBA010000299.1:0-10096 GCA_049792555.1 Anaerolineales bacterium | reverse complement strand
TCTTTGCCACTCATCGTTAGTAGTGTCTCCATTTTCTCGTCCTCCGAAGGGGACATTTTAACTTTGCTTAAAGGGGACTCTACTACTTTGCCCTAACAAATCTTGACGCGGGGATTGACAGATGAAGAAATTCGTCCATACTTGGAAGCGTGGAAAAAAAACGATGCGAAGGATGAAGCGAAAATGATTTCTCAATGAATAGGGCATCTATTCATCATACTGCATCAAGGGAAATAGCCATGCCATCCGGCATAAAACTCCGAGGAGTAATCTCCTCGGAGTTTGCTTATTCAACCCCGGCTATACTATAATTCGTTGAGTCATTCCAGGGGCTTCACCCGTATACAGTCCTATCCCACCGAACCAACGGAGTCCTCATGCCAGAAATCCTGATCGAAACCCAAGCCCTCGTCAAACAATACGGCAAATTCGTGGCCGTCAACAACGTCAGCTTCCAGGTGCGCGGCGGCGAAGTCTTTGGCTTCCTCGGCCCCAACGGCGCGGGCAAGACCACCACCATCAAAATGATCGTCGGGCTGCTGCAGCCCACCTCGGGACTGGTCAAAGTGGCCGGGTACGACGTGCAGACCCAGCCCATGCTCTCCAAAGCCGCCAGCGGCTACGTGCCCGACGTGCCCAACCTGTACGCCAAGCTGACCGGGCGCGAACTGCTGCGCTTCGTCGGCGACCTGTACAACCTGGAGCGCGCCCAATCCGCGCGGCGCATCGACGAGTTGCTGCGCATGTTCGACCTGGCCGATTCCGCCGACGAAACGCTCGACTCGTACAGCCACGGCATGCAGCAAAAAGCCTCCCTGGCGGCGGCCCTGATGCACGACCCCAAAGTGCTGGTGCTCGACGAGCCGACTGTGGGCCTCGACCCCAAGTCCGCGCGCCTGATCAAAGACATCCTGCGCCAGATGGCCGACCGCGGCGCAGCGGTCATGCTCTCCACCCACATCCTGGAGATCGCCGAGCACATGTGCGACCGCATCGGCATCATCAACAAAGGCGAACTGGCCGCCGTCGGCACGATGGACGAGCTGCGCAGCCTGGGCAAAGCGGGTGAATCGAGCCTGGAAGACATCTTCCTGGGTCTCACCGGCGGCGCCGAAGAAGCCGCGATTGCCGAGATCCTGAAATGAACGCCATCGCGCACCAACCGTCCGCAGACCTGCTGCCCGCCGTCTGGAAGCTGCTCGTCCTGCGCTGGCGCATCAGCTTCAACGGCTTCCGCCACGCCAGACGCCGGGTCAAGATTTTCACCTTACTCGGCATCGTTGCCGTCCTGGCCTTTGCCGCGTTGATTTTCTGGTTAAGCTGGATGCTGCTCGACTTTTTGCAGTCGCCCTATTTGATCCAATACGCGGGCATCGACGCCGCTCCCTTCCTGGACGCCGCGCCCGTGCTGATCTTCACCGTCATGTTTTTGGCCATCCTGCTGACCAGTTTTGGCGTGCTGCTGCAAGCCATGTACCTCTCCGGCGACATGGATTTCCTGCTGGCTTCACCCGTGCCCATCCGGGCCGTCTTCGTCACCAAACTGTTGCAGGCCGTGCTGCCCAACTTCAGCTTGCTGGCGCTCTTCGGCTTGCCGCTGCTCTACGGCCTGGGCGTCTCGCGCGGCTACAACTTCCTCTACTACCCGCTCGTCCTGTTGACCATGATCGCCCTGACCCTGGCGGCGGCGGGCGTCTCGTCGCTGCTGGTCATGCTGATCGTGCGCGTCTTCCCCGCCCGGCGCGTGGCCGAAGTGCTCGGTTTCTTCGGCGCGACGATCTCGATCCTGTGCTCCCAGTCCGGCAACCTGCTGAACTATTCAAGCCGCAACGCGGATATTTCAGGCAGCCAGGTGAAAGGCCTGTTCGACCTGCTGGTGCGCCTCAACAACCCCTGGTTTCCGCTCAACTGGGCCGGGCGCGGCCTGGTCGAACTGGGCGGCGGCAACTGGCTGGTGGGTATTCCACTGGCAGCGCTCACGCTCGGCCTGTTTGCCGGGGCCTTCTGGCTGGCCCTGGTGACTGCCGAACGTTGGTACTACACCGGATGGGCGCGCATGCAGGTCGTTTCGCGGAAAAAGAGAACCATATCGGCTCCGCACCCCGCCCGCCCCACGCTCATTGCGGGGGAACTTGCTGCCCCGCGCGGGACGATTTTTTCCAGGCTGGCAGGAGTTCTTTCCGCCCCGGTGCGCGGCATTATTCAAAAAGACTTTACGGTGATGCGCCGCGACTTGCGCAACCTGTCCCAACTGGTCACGCCGCTGATCTTTGGCGTTGTCTACGCCCTGTTCTTTCTGCGCGCGGGCAGCGATGCGCCCGCCGGTCGCGGCGCGGCCCCGGCTTTGTTCATGAGCGCCTTTCAATCTTTGATGTCTTATGGAAACCTCTTCATCGCCCTGTTCGTCGGCTGGTCGATGCTCTCGCGGTTGGGCGGCATGGCCTTCTCGGCAGAAGGCAAAAACTACTGGATGTTGAAGGTTTCGCCCGCGCGCGCGCAGGATTTGCTCCAGGCCAAATTCCTGGTAGCCTACCTGCCCACGCTGGTGCTGGGCAGTTTCTTCCTGACGGCCATCTCGATTGCGCAGCATGTTCCGCTGGCGGCCTACTTCTACAGCCTGGCGCTGACGATTTTATGCCTGGCGGGTATGAGCGGCATCCAGGTCGGCTTTGGGGCCGCCGGGGCCAACCTGACCTGGGACGACCCGCGCCGGATGAACGCCGGGACAATGGGCTGCCTGGGGTCGCTTGCCACCATGCTGTTCGTGCCGGTAGCTTTGATCGCTTTTATCGGCCCGCTGCTGGTAGTGACACTCCTCAGCCTGCCGGACTACTCCGGCTACCTGGCCGGGCTGGTGTTCGGCGGCGGCGTGTGCGTTTTCTCCGGCCTGTTGCCGCTCTGGCTGGCGCTCGGAAAAGTGGAACACTTGGGCGAAGCGTGAAGACCCGGCTCTTTTTTGCGCTTTGGGCATGCTTGCTGACGGTGTTCCTGATCGTCGGCCTGTTGCCATCGCCGCCGGTCCATCCCGCAGCGCCGACGGCTTCGCCCACGTCCACACCGTCCCCCGCACCGGTGGACACGCGACCGCCCTTTGTGCCTTTTCCCACCCATTTTCCGCTGTTGGCATCGCTGACCCCCATCCCGCAAGAAGCCACTTACACTTCACTGGCCCCCGAGACTCCGGACGTCGTTGCCAGCGCCACCCTGCTGCCAATCCCCACCGCAACCCTGATTTTCTTTGCGACAATGACCGCCACGCCTTACGGTGGGACGGCCACGCCCCCTGTCCCGCTGGCCTACGCGCTGGATGGGAAACCCACCGCCTGTTACAAAGGCCCGTCGCCAGCCTATATTCAAATGGATGTCTTTAAAATCACCCAGATCGTTGGCAGGGATGCGAGCGGCAAATGGTGGTTTTTGCTGATCAACAAGGGCCGGGGCGTTTACGTCCCTTGCTGGGTCTCAGTCGACCGGGTCGCCACCGGCGGCAACCTGGCGGGCCTGTCTGTCGCCGAGCCTGAA
Source organism: Anaerolineales bacterium (assembly GCA_049792555.1). Lineage (GTDB taxonomy): Bacteria > Chloroflexota > Anaerolineae > Anaerolineales > Villigracilaceae > UBA5195. The sequence goes on along the minus strand of JBARBA010000299.1, from coordinate 6,574 downwards.
CTGCCGCAAATTACACAAGTCAAGGTGACTTTCCCCGGCCAGCCTGCCGCAGGCGTGCCATACGTTCAAACGATCGCGTGTGACGCGGGTCTGACCAACACGACGACGCTGCATTTTATCGGCCAGATCTTCACAGACGGGCCAATCGACGACGTTGGTTATCTCTGGACAACAGACGCCCCGGCGCAATTCCAGCCCGGACGCGCGCCGGTCAAAGCCTGGGACGCCCCGGCAGAGATCGCCGTCGATGTCTCCGTCCCTTCCCAGGCCGGGAGCTACTCCCTCAGCCTGCGCACAACCTTCCCGATGGAAGTGCTGGGCGAGTTGCAAGTTACGCTCAAATGCAAATAAAGATTCTTTCTTGCACATTTTGAAAAGAGAACGCGGATCAGGCGGATTGGGGCGGATAAAGAAAAATAAAAAAAATCCATGCGAATCCGCCTTAATCAGCGTTATCCTGTATTCGTCAGGTAACGGTTGAACAGAATCGCTGCTAACCCAATTCGGTCTGAGTCAAGATTTGTCATGCAGAAAGCAGCAAAACATCTCTATAACCGATTTTGAGACCTTTTAGTCGCTGAAAAGCGTTTCTTCAGGGTGACATTGCCGGTAGAGTTGGACAGTCAAGTTGTTCAACCTTTCGCTGATGAATACATAATCAGCGTTATCCGTTCTATTTTTTCCAAATATACGAAGAGCCAAAATTTTCAAATGTGATAAGCCCAGCGTTTGCCCAAATAATTTCTAAAAAACGGGCTATACTTGTCGCCATTCCAAACCAAATGGGAGCGCAAAAGATGAGAACGCAAATCTTTTTACACTCAAAATACAGCCTGCTGGCCTGCCTGTTGGTGGCCATGCTCCTTTCGGGTTGTGGCGCGGCAACAACGCCAGCCGCGCTTCCGCCCGTTTCAAACGTCCAGGATCTGTCCACGCCGAAGACCTCCTGCGTGACCATCTCCGTCAGCAACGCAACGCTGAAAGTGGGCGAGACTATCGGCGTCATCGGAACGCTGGTTGGAATCGTTAACCCAAACTATATTGGGCTTGAAATCAAAGACCAGGACGCAGACGACTCGAGCATGATGATCAACCTGCTGTCCAAGCCGCCCCTCAAAGCCGCCCCGGTAAGCAACATCCTGAAAATGGTTTCCGCCGATTATTCCAACGGGAAAGCGGTCGTTGGACTGGAAGCCACCAAAGCAGGCGTGACCGAAGTGGACTACTTCGTCAGCGCAGAAGACTTTTGCGGAACCCGACTTGGCAACGGCGTTTCACCCAAAATCACGATCACGGTTAATCCTTAACTTCTCAATAATCGGTGGTCGAGCGGTGCCCTGAGCCTGTCGAAGGGTAGGCGGCGGTGCTATCCCGCCGCCGTACACTGCACCGAACGCACACCTGTCCCGGCGTCCCTACGGGAGTGCAGGTGTCGAAACCACCTGTCAATAGCAATTTCCCCAAAGTATTAAGAAGATACGTTAATCCTTAACATCCCACCCAGGAACCCGACGCAATTGCTGAGAACACAACCATGAGCACACCCACCTTTGACCTGACGACCCAGGTTTACAGCCCCGAAAATTCCAACATCCAGTATACCGGGCGGATCGATTTTTCGAACCCGCAGGAGCCGAAGTTCTCGGCGCCGGGTGTCATCATCCAGGCTCGTTTCTGCGGCGTATCTGCTGCCGTGCTGCTCGAAGACGAGTTTAGGTGGGGCACTTACCGCAATTACTTCGACGTTTTGATCGACGGCGTGGCGGTCTTGAAATTAGCGCCGCAGAAATCGGTCACAAGATATGCGGTGGTCGCCAACTTGCCGGACAGTGAACACACCATCGCCCTCGTCAAAAGGACCGAAGCCTGCGTTGGCTATACAAAATTCCTGGGCTTCGAATTCGCCGGGGAAATCTTGCCTGCTCCCGCAAGACCGGCGCGCCGCATCGAGGTCATTGGCGATTCGATCAGTTGCGGGTCGGGGAATGAAGCCCTCAATGAGTCGCCGCAATGTCTCGAAGACGGCTGGGGACAGCCCTATTGCAACGCCCGGCTGGCTTACGGCCCCGTGTTGGCGCGCAAGCTCAACGCGGAGTGCCACCTCACTGCCGTCTCGGGCATCGGCTTGGTGCGCAATTACAGTTTCCAGTTCGATTCGCGTCCCTTGCCCGACGTTTACGATCTGCTGTTTGTGGAACATGTCTTCTCTCCGCGCTGGGATCATACAAAGTTCATCCCCGATGCAGTCGTGGTCGCGCTTGGCTCCAACGACTTCTCGCCCGGCGAAAGCGAACGCTGCCTGCTCTCGCAGGATGTTTTCGTGCGCGCTTACACCGAACTCGTTCAGAAATTGCGCGGCTATTACCCCGATGCGCATATTTTCTGCATTTCAAGCCCCATGCTGCACGACGGCTGGCCCGAAGAGACCAACCAGTTCGCCACAGACCTGGTGCAATCCGTCACCAAAGTGGCCGATGAATTCAACAAAAACGGCGACGCAAAAGTCCACAAATTCCTGGTGAAAGCGATCAATGGGACGGGCTGCGGCACTCACCCAAGCGTTGAGCAACACGCAGATACCGCCAACGAACTGGAACCCTTCATCGCAACGGTCATGGGCTGGTAAGCCAGGCCGCCCGATAACATGCACATCATCGGAAACGACCCTCCCATTTTTGAGCAGGGTCGTTTTTTTGCGCCACACTTTTCAACCTTTCCCCCCAAAAAAGGACACCCAACCCATGCCCCCAACCCCGGACAAATCAACGCTTCTATCTGACCTTTCCCCCTACGTTTACGGGACGACGCGCCTCGGCGACGCCCAGATTCCCTTCGACGAGCGCGTCAAGATCGCGCGCGCTGCAATGGACGCTGGCGTCTGGTTCCATACCAGCCATACCTACGGCAACGCCCTCGCAGTCTTGCGCGCCGTCTTCGACCAGGACCGCGCCCGCACCCCGAAGCTGATTGTCAAGATCGGTTGGGACAACATCGCCCAAATACGGGATGTCATCCGCCAGAATCTCGAACCCCTGGGGCTGGAAAGCCTCGAACTCGGTCAACTGTGCTTAAACGGGCAGATCGCCGAGGAATTCGCCAACGGCGGCGCTTGTTACGAAGCCTTTGCCGCGCTCAAAAACGAAGGGCTGGTGCGGCGCTTTGTGGTCGAAGTCTTCCCGTGGACTTCGACGATGAGCCTGAAAGCGCTGCGCGGCGGCTACCCCGAAGGCATCGTGGACGGCTACATCTTTTACCTGAACCCCTTGCAGCGCTTTGCGTCCAACGAGTTGTGGGATTTGATCGTGGAGCGCAACGAACCCATCATCGCCATGCGCACCGTTTCGGGCGGGGACGTGCATCGCCTGCGCGACGTTCCCGGCGCAGCCTGGAAGGAATACTTGCAGCAGCGCGCCGTCGAGGTTGCGCCGATCTTCGAGCGCTCCGGCATCGCCGGGTGGGCCGAGTTCTGCGTCCGTTTCGCGCACAGCTTCCCCCTCGTCCGCGCCACCGTCGGGGCCACCAGCCGCCTCGAAAACCTGAAAGAATTCCTGACGGCCGCCGCAAACATCCAGCCGCTCGCGCCAGACCTCGTGGATGAGATCATGCGCTTGCAGCGTCGCTGGTCCGACGATGTGGATATGCTGGCCGAACCCTGGTCGATGTAAAGGCTTTAAGTGACAGTCACCTGATTGGCGAGGCATGGATTATGAGCACCGGTTCCATTGATATGGGCTATCACCACAGGATGACCGCGCCGATCTATGCCATCATCAGCCTGGGTAGCGCCACCCTGACGGGTGTGATGAGCGGCTGGCTGCTCTATTTCTACCTGCCCCCCGGCGGCAATGCGCTTGTTCCGCTGGGGTTGTTCGGTCTGGCGGTTTTGATCAGCCGCATCAGCCACATTTTGATCAACATCCTGATGAACCGGCTCGCGCCGCGCGCGGCTTGGGGGCGGCTGCCGTACATGCTGGGCGGGGCGCTTTGTATGCCCCTGTTCTTTGTCCTCCTGTGGCTTCCGCCCCATGCCAGTCCGTCCATTTGGAATTTCGTCTACCTGCTCCTGGCGCTGGTTGCATTCAACGCGGCGACAGGCGCTCACCAGGCTCCATACGAAGCCCTGCTCCCCGCCCTTGCCGTTGGGGAAAAAGAACGGGGCGCAGTTTCGAACTGGAGAATGGGATTCATGCTGGGGGGCAATATCCTGGCCGGGTTGGCCGGGCCGCTGATCGAGGCATTGGGCTACGTCCAGGCTATTTGGATTTTTGCCGCCTTGTCCGCCCCGTTCCTGATCCTGCCCGGCCTGTTCCTGCGCCGCCGCTTGAAGCCCGAAACCCGACCCGTTGAACGCCTCTCGTTTTGGGACAATGTCAAAACAGCCCTGGGCAACCGCGCCTTTCGGGTTTTTGCCTTGTCCTGGGGCTTGATGTGGCTGGGGACGACCTTTACCTTTGAGACCCTGCCTTATATCGTCACGGAAATCTGCCGCTTGGGCAAAGCGGATACGGTCTGGTTCTACTTTTCAACCCTGGCCGTATCGCTGATTACTTATCCTGTTGTGACGAAGCTGGCGCGGAGACATGGCGTCAAAGCTGTCTATCGCGCCTCCCTGTTTGCCGGAGCCGTTGCCATGTCCGGGCTGATGCTGGTTGGCGAGCGCATCCCCATCCCGCTGTTTGCGCAGGGCCTTATCTGGATTGTTTTGCAAACCGCGTGCCTGATCGGGGCGCATGCACTGCCCGGCGCCATCACCGCCGAGATCACCGCGGGCGATCCCGATCAGCAAGGCCCGTTGTACGCTTTTGGCGATCTGGTGGACCAGTTTTCGAGTGGGCTGGCGCTGGCGATCATCCCGTTTTTCATGCTATGGGGGCGCAGCGTGTCTGATCCGCTGGGGCCGCTGGGAGTACGCCTGCTGGGACCGGCCGGGGGACTCTTCTTGCTAGCCTCCTTTTGGGTCTTCGGACACTACAAAATCAATAGGTTGCCATAAGATTAACTGAATTGCAAGTTTTTTGCCTTCCATATAATCCCCAAACCTGTACAATAATATTCACTTGCAAAGTGAGACGTTGGTACTAATGCGTCACATCCCTTCTGCTGCGCAGGCGCGCGGTCGTTGAATAAAGACTTCGCGCGCTTATATCTGCATCTTGGAAAGAGACACCTGTTGTTATGTCCATCTCCGGTTCACTTGACTTCGAGATTTTCCACAGTACTGCCGAAATCGATCCCGCCGGTTGGAACCAGTTAAGCGCCGGGCAGCCTTTCACCAGCCATTCGTGGTATCGCTACGGCGAAGCGGTGATGACCGATTGTCAACCCACCTATCTTATTATTTATCAACATAACCAGCCCATTGCCCGCGCCACCTTCTGGCGCACAGCGAGCGAACCTTTACCCATCCAATCGGCAATTTTGAGACGCGGCTTGCAATCTCTCTTGGGGCGCTGGCCGCTTCTTATGTGCTATTCGCCTTTTTCCGGTACTTCCGGTTTGATTTTGCCGGATTCGTCTTTGAGAGAGGCAGCCCAATCCATCATCGGCGCCAGGGCGATTGAACTTTTACATCAACTGGGCTGCTCCTTCCTGGTATTCTCCTATCTGCCAAAAGAGCAGTTTTCAGGCTGGCCCGAGAATTTGTTGCCGACGGCTGTTCTCGATCCTGGAACATTCATGGAGATCACCTGGCCGGATTTTGAAGCTTACCTGCAAGCTGGCAACAAGAAGGACCGCCAGCATTACAAGCGCACATTGCGCGAGGCTCAAAAGCTCGGCATCCTCATCCAGCGCCACAATCGCGTGGACAATATCGATGATGCCCTGGCGCTGATCCGCAATGTGGAACGACGTTTTGGCTCTGCCGAAAACCCCTGGGCGCGCCGTATGCTCGAACAGGTGGATATGGTGGGTGGCGTCTTCCTGACCGCCACGATTGGGGACAGGCTGGTCGGCTGCGGCCTGGCCTTGCAGGACAACGGCGCGCAGGTGAACGCCATGCTTGGCCTGGCTGAGGGTGTACCTTATGTCTACTTCATGCTCGTTTACGAAAGTCTGAAACTGGCCTTCGATCATCATGCCCAACGGTTGAGGATGGGCAGCGGCGCATACGAAGTAAAACAGCAGCTTGGTTTTGTGCTCGAAGACAATAATTCGCTGTTGTTCAGCGCATCGAACCCATTACTACAAAAAACGGGACAATGGCTTGAGAAACACATATGAGCATACGTTTTGTGAAATATGACATCCGATTTCTGGCAATACTTTTTTGGGAAACGCTTGAGAATGCCCCTGTACTGATCGGTTTCCTCCTGGCAATTCGGGTTCATTCAGAGAATTTGGCGCTCGCGTTTGTTTATCTATTCGTGGGGATCGCATTAAGTGTCGGGCTGATCCACTTTACTGAAATAAAAAAGTTCAGCAACCAACCATCAATGAAAGAGACGTTGATCAATCTGGCTGTATTTTCCATACTGGCAATCCCTTTCATTTTCTATTTTTCTGCGAATGGCGCGTGGTGGAGCAGTTGGGTTACGGATATTGCATTGGGAGTGGTTGCCGGAGGCGCGTTGGC
>JBARBA010000298.1:0-10342 GCA_049792555.1 Anaerolineales bacterium | reverse complement strand
CTTCTTTTCCGCTTTCCTTTGCAGATAGATGATGGTGATCAGTTGCAAAACAATCATCAGCGCTGTGCCGTACAAAGAAACCACATGCGCGCTGTGAATGGCGCGCGCAGACTGTGACTGCACTTCGGGCGTCGCAATATTTAAAATAAACCGGTCTGCAAGCGGAATGATATAAAAGACGCCATAGAAGATCAGCGGGGCATTGGTAATGAAGACCAGGGAACGGATGTACCATGGAATCTCTTTGATGGCCAGTTGCAGCGTCATCGACAGGAACATCAGCAGGATAACAACCTTGATCAACCAGGTCATCGGCCCAAAAACCACCGTATAGTAAGCGATGATGGTCGAAAGGATCGACGCGGGAATTATGTCCGATGTGACCCCGGCGACAAGCGAATCGGCCATCAGCAGGAACCAATGCATGCAAAGGATAAAACTTGCGCAAACCAAGAGCAGGGGTGGAACGACATATCGCATCACTGACATAACATTGCTCATTATATTTTTCATCGCTTCATGTCTCCTGCGCTAATTATACATACAACTGAATTTGCCAAACGCATAAAAAAGAAAGGTGGGCGACTGCCGGGAAATCGCTCAGTCGCGCCGCTCTGCTGCCTGCCAGCCACACATCGAATGGACCGGAAAGCCTTTCGCATTCCTCGCGCCGGCTAATGGAATAAAAAAAGCCCCGCAAAAAACGCGGAGCTTTTTAGTGACTTGCCTGGTCTGCTTATTTCTGTTCGCGGACGTTGAAATCGATTTCGAGCAGAGCGTTCAGGCCAATGGCGGCTGCCTGGAGGAGCAAGAAAAGGCTCAGGCCGGTGAAGAATGGGATGACCATGTTGGTATAGATGTACATTTGGACTTGTTGGCCCTGTTGCGCATCTTTCATCATATCGATCAGGTTCATGGAGCCTTGCGCAGCGATCCCGTTGAGATACAGCGCTTGCGCGACAACAACCAGAATAAAGACAACAAGAACAACCCAACCAACCCACATGGCAACCGTCGCAATCAGGCTGAGCATTTTGGGCTTGTAATAAATCGGTTCGTTCTCTTCTTCGGCTGCAACTTCTTCAATCTTTTCGTCGGTCATGGTTTTCTCCTTGGATTTTATGATATGTGCAAGTTTAACATGGATTTATGAGATTTGCATAATTAAACAGGGAAAGACACAGTACAATTTGCTTTATGTCAAAATTGTCTCTGTTTTTGCGCACCTGGGGGCCGTCACTGCTGATGATGGTCGCCATTTTTTGCTTTTCGTCGATCCCATCCAGCGCAATGCCCAGTTTCGGCCTGGGCGATTTCCTGGTAAAGAAGGGCGGACACGCCACCGGTTACGCCTTGCTGGCCCTGGCTAATCTGCGCGCTTTCCCGAAGGGACGCCGGGACGGTGTGGGTTGGGACCGAAAACGCTGGTGGCTGGCCTGGCTGCTCGCCGTGCTCTACGCGGCAACCGACGAATTTCACCAGTCGTTCGTCCCCGGCAGGAATGCGGCGCTGATGGACGTGGGCATCGATGCGTTTGGCGCAGCAGCCGGGTTGTTGCTGGTGAAGCTCTTAGCGTTTAGACGCTAGACCTTCAAACTCCTTACGGGGCAAACTTTCATCTTTCATCACTCGAATTCCAACTCAAACTCCTCGTCCTGGTTCCACTCCTCCGAGCGTTCGATTTCGATGGCGCCGAAGATTTCAGTCTGCGTCGCCGATACGCGGTAGCGCTTGACCAGTTCGAGCAGCGCCAGGAAGGTGACGACAATTTCCAGCCGCGAGGTGGCATCGCCGACCAGGGCTTTGAAATTGGAATTCTTGTCCCTGCCCAGCGCCTCAGAGATGTAGGTAATCTTTTCGCGGATGGTGACCTTGGGGGCGCTGATGATTGTGCCGAGCGACTGTTTGTCTTTCTCGTTCATCAAGATGCTTTCGGCAGCCTCCAGCAAGTCGGCCAGGGTAATATCCGAAAGATCGAGACGGGCCTCCACTTTGGGCGGGGGGGCCAGCCGCAGGTAGGTATGCAGTCCCTGCGCATCGCGCTCTTCGAGCAGGTTGGCGATTTCTTTGAAGCGTTTATAGATGCGCAATTGCTGGGCCAGCGCTTCGGCGGGGTCTTCCTCGCCCACTTCGCGCACGGGCGGGCGCGGCAGCAGCGCCTCAGACTTGATCTGGATCAGCTTGGCGGCAATCACCAGGAAGGCCGAAATCTCGTCGGCGCGGGCATTTTCTTGCAGCGCGCGGATATACGTCAGGTACTGGTCGGTGACGGTAGCCAGCGCGATGGCGGTGATATCCAGTTCGGCGCGCTCGATCAGCCGCAGCAGCAGGTCGAGCGGCCCTTCGTAGACCGGAATGTTGACGGTGTATCCGCCGGTGTGGTGGCTGGCGATGTTTAAGTCCATAGTGGGGCGATTATATCATTCGGATTTGGAGATCGATCCGCAAAAAGAGTCACTGAAATATGATTGTATAATCATGCCATGCTCAAAAAAACAGGCTGGCGGGCGATTGGCAAAAAAATCTACTGTTCCTACAGAACCCAACCATCATTTTTCTCAAGGAGTTCATCACAATGAAAAGAATGGGCTTGATTGCCTCTATTTTACTTGGGAGCGTTGTTGCCATTTCTGTTTTGGCAACCGGCGTTCTCAATCGTTTCCTGTCGCAGTTCGGGCCGCCGCAAAGTCCGCTGGATGTTGCCCTGACGACCATGTTAACCAGTCCTACCCGATGGCAGAGCGTCGACGGCGAAGCCGGGTTCCTTTGGTATGGGGATGACGGAAAAACGCAACTCTATATCAACCAGTTTGCCATTACCCAGCCCGATAAATTCTACGTGAACGTGATTGACAACACAGGCGCTGGCGCGGATGGAATGTGGATCAGCGACGGCCGGCATATTTATGGTGTCAACAAAAAGGCCAAAACCTACGCTCAAGACCAATTTCCTGAGAATCAACTCGACGCGTCTAATTTGCCAACCCGTTTGAGCCAGGTCACCCCCGGAGCTGTTATCAAACACCCTCTGGCGGGGCTTATCAACGGGCCGATCGCAGAATATCTTTTCCCAACCTGGTTTCCGCAAGCAAATAAGGCTGACCAGTATGCCTTCCAAAAAGAAGACACCCTCTTGGGCCGAAAAGTCTGGGTGGTTACGCTCCAAACCGGCAACAATGACGATTTGACTGCCTGGGTGGATCAAGAGACGGGCATCATCTTGAAATACAACCAACTCATGGGTGGGAAAAAATTCCTGGAAATGACGTTTACCGCCTTTCACGTCAACGGGAAACTCCCGCCGGGCGTTTTTGGCCCGCCGCCGGGTTATGTCTCATCGTCGCCCCAAATCCCCGTCAGGGAAATATCCACGGCAGCGCCAGCCGCCCCGACGCCTTTGGCGTCGCCTTCGCCCGAACAGCAAAAGAAAAACATCCTGCTGATCTATAACGTGGACAAGCGTCGTTATTATCTTTCGGATTTCAGCGGCGCTCCAATGACCCCGCTTGACCTCCCCGCAGAGATCGATGGCATTTCCCTTTCGCCGGATGGCCGCGCGGTGGCCTATATCCCTTCCACTTACAAAGACCCGGCTGCCATCTACCTGCTCGATATTAATAGCAAGAAAACCACAAAACTGACAAACTCAGACGATATTACTTTAGGACTAGGGTTGCCGGGCTGGTCGCCGGATAGCCAGGAAATTGCGTTTAGCTGTTGGGTCCATGGCGACAAGGGATTAAGTCTGTGCTCCGTCGATAGGACCGGAACCATTAAAGTTCTCGTAAAGTCCGAAGCATTAAACGCATCCGATATGCCTGATGGAGCGAGGTCCCCGTCATGGAGCGCCGATGGCAGCCAAATTCTTTTTCTTTCTTCCAGGTCGCCTGTAGCTTTGGGAGAAGGCACTAAAACCGAGGTGCCGAATGATCTTTGGCTGTTTGATGTTGCTCGCCAGCAAGCCAAATGTATTTTTGTCAGTGGCACCGCAGGAATTTCGATGATAGGAAGGGGCATATCTTTGCCGGACGAAAATGCAATCTTATTCTCTGGCCGCAAAGATTCCCATAATACGATTTTCAAATACACCTTTGATACACAAAAAATACAGGATGTTACCGCCAGCGGCAAGCGCTACGATCTCGACATTGCTGCCCTAGGCCCCGATGGAAAAACTTTTGTGACAACTATTCCCCTCTCCGATGATGGCACCCAGTATGTGCCGGTTTTGTATTCGGTAGACGGCGCTTTGATCAGGCAACTCGATGCGCTGAAAAACTTGCAAGTTGTTTCGTGGGGGCAGCAATAGTTGGTGCAGATTGTCAGGTCTTTTCAAGAACAAAAAAGCTGCGGCGGTTTGATACCGTCGCAGCTTTTCTGAGTCAATGCCGGTGGTCTGGCGGGTCGTTTACTTGACCTGGATATAGTTCGTCTTGGTCGTGGTATCGCTTGCAGGGTTGGTGGGGAAGTCGTACTTCAATGAAACCGTGTAGCTGCCGGCCGCGCTATACGTATGGCTTACGGAAGGGCAAGGAGCGCCGCTTGGGCCGGAAAAGTGAAAAATTTGAGTAGTTCCATCGCCAAAATTCCACGTACAAACGTAGACGCTGATGTAGCTATAGCGGGGCGTGAACAGAACCGTCAGCGGAGCGACACCCGAAAGCGGCGAACCGGAGAAGTCAGATGGCCCGGGGGTGGGCGAGGGTGGGACCGAGCTGACAACGGGGGTCATTGTTGGGGTGGGCGTGGATGTCTTCGTGGAGGTGCGGGTGGGCGTGCGGGTGGCTGTCGCGCGGGCCAGCGCCCCGGCGGAGGCGGGTTGCGAAACGCCCAAAACAAACGCGACGAGCAGGAGTAAAGCAATGATGGATATGACTGAAAACTTTGATCGCATGGAACTCTCCTTTTTTGAAATCATTACAAATAGGTGGACTGTGACGTATTGTTGTCAGCGATAACAATACTGATTGGAATTATACAAGAATCGGCGTTTTTGGCTTGTATTTTTTTAGCCTGTTGGCGGGTTGAGCTTTTTGGACAATAAAATGCTCATCGCGGCAGCGATCGTGTTCAACTTTACTGAAATCATCCGTAACCCCAGGGCGTGACAGTATAATTCACGCATGACAACATTCAAGTTGTATCGTCAGGCAATGTCTGGAAAAAGCAAGCTGGCATACAGCCCCCACACAACCAAACCATCGTCTATTCACCAGGAGTTCAGCACATGAAAAGAAAAGGATTGATCGTCTCCATCCTCGCCGGGGTTGTTCTCGTCATTCTCATTTTGACAAGCGGCTGCGGGGTGTTTCAAAGTTCGCCGGACGCGGCCTTGTCTACAATGCTAACCGGCTATACCAAATGGCAGACTGTGCAGGGCGAAGCCGAATTCCTTTGGTATGACGCCAATGGAAAGACACAAAGCCATACCAATAAATTTGCCCTCGCCCTGCCCGATAAAGTCCATGTGGATTTGATCGATACCTCAGGCGCCGGCAATTCCGGGATGTGGATCAGCGACGGCCAAAACATTTACACGGTCGTCGAAAAGACCAAAACCTACACCCAGAGGCCATTTCCCAAAGACCAAATGGACACCTCGAAATTACCAACTGACTTGAAGCAACTCAAACATGCCGGGGGAGTCATCACACATCCAATGATAATGCTGATCGTTGCGCCTGTCGCAAAATACCTCTTCCCAATCTGGTTCCCGCAAGGGTATACCGGCGACAAGTATTTCATCCAAAGAGAAGAAAATTTCCTGGGCCGAAAAGTTTGGGTGATCGAATGCGATACGATCCATAATGACAATTTAACCGCCTGGGTCGATCAGGAGACGGGCATCATCGTGAAATATAACCAGGTCGTGCAAGGCAAAAAATACCTGGAGATGACCTTTACGGCCTTTCAGGTCAATGGACAAATCTCGCCGGATGTTTTCGCTCCGCCGCCGGGTTATTCCCAGGTATCCCCGTAAATTTCTATCGAAGAAATACCCACCGCAGCGTTCCAGACCGGCGACGGTATAATTTGCGCATGACAACCTCTAAATTAATTTGCCTGCTCCTGGTTTTGATAAGCCTCTCGGCGTGCGCCGTGCGCGAGATAGTCCCACCGACCTCCACGCTCCCACCGGCTTTCACCCCCGCTCCGTCTCCCACGTTTGCGCCCACGCCCAGCGCTTCCCCGACAACGCCGCCGACGGTCACGCCCACGCCGGTGATCGTTGTCGAGCGCGGCCAACTCCCGCCGGGTTTCTCGCTGACGGTCTACGCACAGGTGCAATTGCCCACCAGCCTGGCATTTGGCCCGGATGGAAAGCTGTACGTGGCTTCCGCCGACCAGCACGTGTACGTCTTCTCTGACACCAACGGCGATCATCGCGGCGCGTTGAGCAGCATCTTTGCCAGCGGGCTGAAGACACCGCTGGGCTTGTTGTGGATCGGCAAGAGTCTATATATTTCGTACAACCAAAACGTGGTAGCCATGCAAGATACCAACGGCGACGGGGTGCAGGACCAATCCACCAGAATCGTTTCCAACCTGCCCGTCGGCCTGCATCAAAACGACGGCATGGCGCTCGGCGCGGACGGCTATATCTACATGGGCCTCGGCTCGACCTGCGACGCCTGCGCCGAAGCCAGTCCCCTTTCCGCTTCGATCCTGCGTTTCAAGCCGGATGGCAGCGACTTTTCGGTGTTTGCTTCGGGCTTTCGCAACCCCTATGACGTGGCCTTCAACGCCGCCGGGGACTTATTCGCCACCGATAACGGGCGCGACAAACTGGGGGTCGACATCCCGCCCGAAGAGTTGAACCACATCCGCGCCGGTCTGAACTACGGTTGGCCGGACTGTTGGGAGGGAAACACTACGCCTGCGTGCGCCGGCCGGGCCGGGGCGGTGGCCGGGTTCACCGCGCATTCCTCGGTGGATGGCCTGACGTTTTACAACGCCGAGAACTTCCCGCCCGAATACCGCGATAACGCCTTTGTGGCGGTTTTCGGTTCGTACATTTACCCCAGCATCGAACGCGGCGTGAAGCGCGTCAAACTGACCAGGCAGGGAGATTCCTACGTCGGGGAGAGCGAATGGTTTTTGCAGCTTGGCGTCGCAGGTCGCCCGCTCGATTTAACCGTCGGCCCGGACGGCGGCCTGTACGTGGCCGATTACGAGCAGGGCGCGATCTACCGCATCGTATATGGAGCGCCGTAGGGTGGCCCCTGATATAATGCGGACATGACCGATCCAAAACTGACTCACATCGACGAAAGCGGGCGCGCGCGCATGGTGGACGTGGGCGCAAAACCCGATACCGAACGGGTGGCCGTGGCGAAAGGCGAAATCCACATGCAGGCGGCCACGCTCGACCTGATCCGCGCCGGAGCGCTCAAAAAAGGCGACGCGCTGACCGTAGCCCAGGTCGCCGGGATCATGGCCGCCAAGCGCGCCGCGGAGTTGATCCCGCTCTGCCACCCGCTGGCGCTCACAAAAATCGACGTCGACCTGACCCTCGACGATGCCCTCCCCGGCGTGGTCGTCACGGCTACGGTCAGGACCATCGGCAAGACCGGCGTTGAAATGGAAGCGCTGACGGCCGTCTCGGTGGCTGCGTTGACCATCTACGACATGGCCAAAGCCGCCGAGAAGACCATGAAAATCCAAAATATCCGCCTGGTTGAAAAACATGGCGGTCAAAGTGGAGATGTCAAAAATGAGTGAACTCGCATGGACCAAAGAAGAACTGCTCGCCCAAATTTTTACCGCGCGCGAAGAACTCGAAGCCACCCTGGCCCGCGTCCCTGAACAGCAAATGGGCGCGCCCATTCTGCATGACGGCTGGTCGGTGCAGGATACGCTCTGCCACCTGGCCTTTTGGGAAGAGGTGGCGATGGCCTGCTTTGCAGCCCTGCGCGCCGGGCAGACGCCCGACCCCATCGTCGATATGGATGCGCTCAACGCGCGTGTCCTGAAGGATTTCCGTCACCTGTCGTTGGAAGAAGTGCGCGAACGCGAGCAGGCCGCTTACCAACAGGTGATCGACATGGTCGAGAGCGCCAGCGAGGTCGAGTTGTTTGATCCGGGTCATTTTACCTGGACAAACGGGAATCCCTTCATGGTCTGGATTGAGAATAATACCTGGGGACATTACGCCGAGCACCTGCCCGAGTTGCAGGCCTGGCTTTACGGGAACGTGGATGCGTGAACCACATCAAAGTCTTGTTTTTTGCCACCCTGCGCGATAAGGCCGGGACAAAAATGATCGAGATTGACGTCGAGCCGGGGGCAACGATCCGCGCTGTGAAAGATGCCGTTATTCGGCGTTTTCCCGGCATTCAGGAAAGCATCGAACATTGTCTGGCGGCTGTCAACCACGAATACAGCGACGAGGCGGCCGAAATTCCGCCCGCCGCCGAGATCGCCTTCTTTCCTCCCGTCAGCGGGGGTGGGCATTAGTCTTTCAACATGCAGCTTCCGACCATTTTCTCCATCACCGAGGAAGAAATCGATATCAATGCCCTGCTGGCCCGGATTACGCTCGACAGCAGCGGCGCAGCGGCCATCTTTACCGGCATGGTGCGCGGTGTGACATCCCGCGATAACCCGCATGAGACACTGTACCTTGAATATGAAGCCTACAAGCCGATGGCCGAAGCCAAAATGAAACAGGTGGCCGACGAAATCCGCGCCCGGTGGCCGAGCGTCGAGGGCATCGCCATCGTCCAGCGCGTGGGGCGGCTCTATCCGCGCACGCCGACGGTGCTGATCGCCTGCACCGCCGCCCACCGCGATACGGGCGTCTTCGAGGCTGCGCGCTACGGCATCGACCGGCTCAAGGAAATCGTCCCGGTCTGGAAGAAGGAAGTCGGCCCGGGCGGCGAAGAGTGGATCGAAGGCGATTTTATTCCCAGGCCGGGGGAGTAGCGCAATCGCTCAAAGCCGGGAAAAACCGTCGAATGGGGATGCAGGTTACGGGTCGTTTGATCTGTCCTCAAATGCGACACCTTCTGGACGCGACGAACACGTCCATCAAGGGTTATATGTAGCGTCAAAATTTCCCTATCCACTGGTTGTCATGCTGATCGATGCGGCATCAAAATCAGCCTAATTTACTGTGCAGGAGGAAGAAGATGGAACGTATTGTTATCACCGGAATGGGAACGGTCAACCCGTTGGGGTTGAATGTTGCCGAGACGTGGAAAAATGTGGTCAATGGTGTCTCTGGCGTTGCGCCAATTACGTTGTTCAACACAGCCGGTTGGAATGTCCATATCGCCTGCGAAGTCAAAAACTTTGATCCCGCAAAATTTATGGATCCCAAGGAAGCCCGCCGCCGCGACCGTTTTGAGCAGTTTGGGGTGGCAGCCGCGCGCGAGGCCCTGGCCAGCTCCGGGTTGGAAGTGACCGAAGAAAACGCCGGGCGCATCGGTGTGGTGGTTTCCTCGGCGATTGGCGGCCTGAAATCTGTGCAGGATGCGATCTATACGCTGAAAGACGAAGGCGCGCGCCGGGTCAGCCCGTTTTTGATCCCGATGCTGATGCCCAATGGCGCTTCGGGCATGATCGGCATTGAGTTTGGGCTGCAAGGCCCCAGCTTTTCGGTGGCTTCGGCCTGCGCTTCCGGCGCGGACGGGATCGGCATGGCCTGGCTGATGCTGCGCGCCGGGATGGCGGATGTGGTGCTGGCCGGGGCTGCCGAGTCGGTGGTTTGCGAGACCGGCGTGGGCGCATTCGACCGCATCGGGGCCATGTCGCGCCGCAACGCCGATTATTCGATGACGCCCCAGCCGTTCGACAAGAACCGCGACGGCCTGGTGATGGGCGAAGGCTCCGCCGTGCTTGTGTTGGAGCGTGAGAGTTATGCCAAAGCGCGCGGCGCGAATATCCTGGGCGAACTGGCCGGCTACGGCGCAACCGCAGATGCCTTCCATGTGACGGCTCCGTCGCAGGATGGATCGGGTGGCGCGAAAGCCATTCGCGCGGCATTGGCCGCAGCAGGCGCGAACCCTGATGAAGTTGGATATATCAACGCGCATGGCACGGGAACCCAACTTAACGATGCGTCCGAGACCAAAGCCGTCAAGGTTGCTTTTGGCAACGACCTGGCTTATAAAACGCCGATCTCTTCGACCAAGTCGATGACCGGGCACATGATGGGCGCTACCGGCGCGCTGGAAGCCATTTTCTGTGTCCAGGCCATCCGCGATGGGGTGCTGCCGCCGACCATCCATTACCAAACGCCCGACCCCGACTGCGACCTGGACTATATCCCCAACCAGGCGCGCGAGAAGAAGATCAAAGTGGCGATCAGCAATGCCTTTGGGTTTGGCGGGCATAATAC
>JBARBA010000297.1:0-5006 GCA_049792555.1 Anaerolineales bacterium | reverse complement strand
AATAAAAAAAACGGAGGTAGCTTATGCAGGAACGGCGAAAAATCTCGCGGAAATACCTGGCGATTTATTCACGTGTATTTGACCGCTCTTCCGGGCGGGTCATTGGCTATCTATCTGACCTTACAAGCAAAGGAGCCATGGTTATCAGCGACTCTTCCATGGCCGAAAACCAGGAGGTCAACCTGCGTTTCGACTTGCCTGACCCGGATTTGTTTTCAACGGACCAGCTCAATATCAATGCCTATATTAAATGGTGCCGGCCGGATATTGACCCCGCATTTTACAATATCGGCTTCGAATTTAAAACAATTTCTCCGGAACAGGCCAAAATCATCGAAGAGATGATTGTTGCCTACGAGTTTCGGCGTGATGCCCCCATCTATCCAACCCCACCTTCTACATTACTATAAAGACCCGGCCGTTTTCAAATGATGGCTTTAGAACAATGCGCCTTTCACGGCGCATTGTTCTTTTGCATAATCCACAACCAACACTATTCCCCGGCCAGGGTCATCAAATGCCGGTTGGTTTTCAACCAGGCCATGCGGCGTTTGTAATCAGGCATCAGGGCCGCCACACCGTCCCAGAAAATCTTTGAATGGTTCTTCACTTTCAAATGCGCCAACTCATGGATGACTACGTAGTCAACCACATCGAGCGGCGCCATCACCAGCCGCCAAGTAAAACTGAGCGTGCCCGTTGAACTGCATGAGCCCCAACGCGTGCGCGCCGATGTAATGCGGATGCGCCCTGGCTTAAAACCGTGCAGCGCGGCATACCATTGGACGCGCTCACTCAGCACATCCAGCGCGCGGGCTTTATACCATTTTTCGAAGACATCCGCCGCCGTGGGCAAGGCCTTATTGGACAAAATAAACTCATCTGTCAGGGCCAGCGCCACCCGCTGGTTTTCCACCACCCGCAGCGGAATCTCGCGCCCGAGCAACAGGAAGCGCTCCCCATCCCTGAACTGCTTGACCGCAACCGGGGCGCGCCTGGCCGCCTCGTTTTTTTTACGCTCGATCCAGCCGGCTTTGCTCTCCACAAACGCGCGGATGACTTTTTCCGCAGCCCGCAGCGGCGCGCGCACGACCACTTTCCCATCGGGCCGCACCTGGATCGAAATCGTGCGCCGCCGGGCGCGGATAAACTCGTCAATTTGGACAGACATGCGCGCAAGTATACCCTACGGGCACTTTATCAAACAACCCTGGCATTCAAATCGAGATTTTCCCGGCCCACCCACCACCTCTGCCAATAAACAGCAAAACGATGAGCACACCTGCGGTCAAAATCCTGCCGCTGTCATGTTTTGTCGTATCAAATTTGATAAGTGCATTTTCCATGATACTATTTTAAAATAAAGTATGATAGTTAGCATACTTGCGGTATCATCTCAATCATCGGTGGTTGAGTAGGTGGCGGTGTTGTTCCGCCGCCGTACCCTGGCACCGCCCGCCAGGGCAGGTGTCGAAACCACCTTCTGACAACAATTTCCCAGAATATTGAAATGATACTACTTGCGATTGTTTCGGATGTATTGTAGATGTGAGGTTCCAATGAAAGAGACAGCACCGTCCAGCCAACTCTTAGATGGAAATGGCCCTGAGATGAAAGATGTGTCTCTGCAAGATAGCGGATCATGGCTATCTGCCTTTTGCGATTCTGCGATGGACGGCATCATCATTCTCAATGAACAACAGCAGATTGTTCGCTTCAACCCTGCCGCCGAAGCAATTTTTGGTTGCGCAGCCTCGGATGTTTTAGGCAAGAAAATTGACCGTTTTATTCCCAGGCTATTTCGAAAACAACATCGCGAACAGATGCGCGTGTTTGCTGAAACCAATATAACGCGCCGCCAAATGGGGATGACAAAGATTGCCGGGCTGCGCGAAAACGGCGATGAGTTCCCGATGGAAATATCAATATCTCAATTTGAGAGTAACGGGAAGAAATTTTTTGCTGCCATTCTGCGCGACGATAGCAAACGTCAGCATATTGAAAAAGCCCTGCGCGAAAGTGAGTTGCGCTATCGGACTCTGGCAGATGCAGCAAATGACATGATTTGGATTATCAATAGCAAGGGCCAGGTTGAGTATGTCAATATTTATGCCGCGCAGCAGCTTGGGAAAACGCCTCAGCAACTTACGGGGATGCGGCATAGCGATCTGTTCCCTGCCGAGACGGCCGAGCACCAATGGAAAAATCTTAAAAAGGTGATGCGGACTGGGGAGCCGGCTTACATCGAGTCGTTGAATCCGTTTTTTGATCGCAGCATCTGGTTGGGCACGTCTCTCGCGCCTTTGCGAAACGACTCTGGAAAAATTTACGCCGTATTGGGAGTTGCGCGTGATATTACCGCGCGCAGAGAAGCAGAATATGCGCTCCAACGACATGATGCCATCCTGGAAGCAGTCAGTTCTGCCGCAGAAAATTTCTTGCAAGCGGTTAATTTGCAAGCACATATTCAAGAGGTTTTGGCGCGTCTTGGAAAAGCAGCCGAGGTAAGCCGGGTTTATATTTATGAAAACCACGCGGGTGAGAACGGGAAGGTATTGGCAAGTCAGCGTTTTGAATGGGTTGCGCCCGGTATTAAGCCCCAGATTGAAAATCAAAATCTACAAAATATTCCCTTAAGCGAAATGGTTGGGGGACGTTGGATGAGAAAGCTTTCTCAAGGCTGGCCACTCTACAGTGATGTTGATGAACTGGATGAAAGCGGAAGAATTTTGATCGCTCCACAGGGCATCCTTTCGGTTGTGGTCGTCCCCATTTTTTCGGGGCATTCTTTTTGGGGATTTATGGGATACGACGAATCCAGGGGCAAGCGCGCCTGGACTCCCATGGAAATCCAGGCCCTTAAAACAGCCGCCGATATCTTGGGCGCGGCAATCCAACGCGAACGGGCTGAGGATGTTTTGCGCGCATCCGAAGCTGAGTACCGCTCACTTTTTGAGAACGCGCTGGAGGGAATTTACCGAATTTCGCCGGACGATAAATTCCTGGCTGCCAACCCCGCTTTAATCAAAATACTTGGGTTCGATTCGATGGAAGATTTACTTTCCATCGAGTTACCTTATCACCTTTATTTTTTCCCTGAAAACCACGGCATCATCAGACAAGAACAGACGAACGTTGACGAATTCAGGAATGTTGAACTTCATCTCAAACGCAAGGATGGGCGCTCCATTATCGTTTTGAACAACTCCCGCCGGGTACGAGATACGCAAGGGAATATCATCTATTACGAAGGCACAATGGTGGATATTACCGAGCGAAAACGAGCCGTTGAGCAAATCAATCGGCGGGTAAATGAATTGGAGGCCTTATACGAAAGCGGCCTCGCGCTGGGGCAGGCCCTGGACCCGAAAACAATCGGCGAGAAAGTGATCGACGTGCTTGCTGATCGCTTGAATTGGGACCATGCTGCTGTGCGCCTGCGGCAGGAAACCGGCGACGGCGTCGAATTGGTCGCTTTTAGCGGCGGGCGGTTTCATGTTTCGGATGAACAGAACGAGGCGCACGCTCGCGCAACCATTGCCCGCGTCGGTCAGGGACTGGTCGGGTGGGTCTTGCAAAATGGACAGGCCATACGCGTTAATAACCTGGAAGCAGATCCGCGCTACGTTCGCACTTTCCCCGGCATGGTTTCGGGGATGTATATCCCGATGAAGGTGGATGGCTTTACGATTGGCTGCATTAGCGTAGAAAGCCCCGATTCTGATGCTTTCAGCGAATCTGACGAACGGCTTGTGTCCACACTCAGTGCGCAGGCGACCATCGCTATCGAAAATGCGCGCTTATTCAAGCAAACCCAACGTCGTCTTGAACAGGTTTCTGTGCTTCACCAAATTGACGTGGTTATCAGTTCCAGTGCAGACTTCCACAGCACGCTAAAATTTGTGCTTGAGCATGTATTGGTTCAACTAAAAATGGACGCCGCGCAAGTCTTGCTGCTCGAATCTGCTACGATGACGCTGATGTATGCCGATGGGGTTGGGTTTTCATCCACACAGCAACCCAAATTATCCATCCCGTTAGGAGAGTGTAGGGCCGGGCAAGCTGTTCTTGAGCGCCGCCCGGTTTTTATTTCGAATTTGAAGGAAGATGAAAAAGGGATGGCCGGAATGATTTTTTCACCCGAGGATGACTTCCTGATGTATGGTTGTGTGCCCCTGATTGCGAAAGGAGAGATCAAAGGCGTTCTGGAGGTTTTCAACCGCAAGTCAGTCGACCTGGATGACGAATGGATGGAGTTTCTTCAGGTTTTGGCCAGCCAGACGGCAATTGCCATCGATAACAGTCTGATGTTTGAAGCTTTGCAGCGCTCACACCTGGAGTTGTCTCTCGCTTACGATGCAACGATCGAGGGCTGGTCTCGGGCGCTTGATTTACGCGACAAAGAAACGGAAGGCCACACCCAGCGAGTCACAACCTTGTCAGTTCGCCTGGCGACCAGGCTCGGATTAAGCGACGCCGAGATTGTGCATATGCGCTGGGGCGGGTTGCTCCATGATATCGGGAAAATGGGTGTGACCGATTCGATCCTGCACAAGCCCGGCCCTCTCAACGAAGAAGAAGCCAAGGCCATGCGCCGGCACCCCGGGTATGCTTATGATATGTTGATGCCGATTACGTATTTGCGCCCGGCCCTGGATATTCCATACAGCCACCATGAAAAATGGGATGGCAGCGGATATCCGCTGGGGCTTAAGGGCGAGGATATTCCGCTGGTTGCGCGGATTTTTGCGATTTCGGATGTGTTCGACGCCCTGACATCCGACCGCCCTTATCGCAAGGCGTGGAGCGTCGAGAAAACGCTTGAGTATTTAAAAAGTCAGTCAGGCAGGCACTTTGACCCGAAGATCGTGGATGCATTTCTCAATATCATGCAAGAAGAAAAATAGCGTTTTCAGTCGCCTGAATACAAAAACCGACGGAACTCCCGTCGGTTTTTTCGTTCAGGAAAATGCATGCATTGTGTTTTAGCGGATTGTCAACATAAC
>JBARBA010000296.1:0-6122 GCA_049792555.1 Anaerolineales bacterium | reverse complement strand
ACTACCACATGCGCCGGTGACTGTGAAATTCACATGATTCACCGCAAATACGCCGCCACCGCCGACGTTGATTTTCACGTACATGCTGGTGAAGGCCAGGCCCGATGCATTGCGCAATTTCCAATAGCCTGTGTACTCATTAGGTGTACTCGGGGCGGTCAAGTTGATCGAAATATCCACGCTTTGGCCGGGGTTGACGTTCCCGGTCAGCGCGATGGTGCTTGGCCCATTCATTGCGGTACCGCTGGCGAAGAAGAGCGTATAAGACGGTGTCCACGAACAGGTGCCGATGTTTTTGATGCGCCAGGTCTTGGTGAAGGTATCACCGGGGGAAAAAGTGGTGCCGTCTGGAATGGTAACGTCCGTGATGAATTGAGCCTGGTCGCAGATCTGCGTGGCAGTCGGCAGCACGAGGGGGGTGGACGTTGCCGCCGGAGGCGCAAGCGTAGGAGTGATCGTTGGCGGGAGCGGCGTGTTGGTGATAAGCGGTGTGCTGGTAACGGGCGGCGCAACGGCGGCCTGGGTCAACGCGGCGGCGGTCAAACGGGCCTCCACGGTTTGGACGATGGCGGTTTGCGCTGCATTGTTGCTTAATGACGGGGTCGCAGTTGCTGCGGCTGGCATGTTGCAGGCCGTCAGGGCAACAATCATCAGGATTACGATAGGGTAGGCAAGGCGTTTTTTCATAATTCTCCTTTTTTATTGGCGAACGGCGTAACCAAATGACATGCTGCGGTCGATGTCATTTGGGTTTCAATTAAGTTTACCTGAAATTCTGCTGTGGTGATATATAATGACCATCACCAAAAGGAACCAAATTTGCAGGAAGCCGTTTTTGGCATTTTCACGCTACCGTTACCGATCCTGAAAGTTTTATTGCGCAAATATGACTGAACACATTACCAGCCCGTCGAACCCGCTGATCAAACAGGCGCGCGCCCTGCGACAGAAAAAATCCCGCGATGAGAGCGGCTTGTTTCTCGTCGAGGGAATTTTGCACGTCGGCGAGGCGGCTGAGGCCGGCTGGGAGTTTGAGTCGCTCCTGTACGCGCCGGAGCGGCTCAAGAGCGGGTTCGGCCGCCAATTGGCGGAAAAACTCGCCGGGAACGGAATCCGCTGCCAGCCGGTTTCCGAGTCAGTCTTTGAGTCGTTTGCCGAAAAGGAAAATCCACAGGGGATTGTGGCGCTGGCGCGCAAGAAAAACCGCAAGCTGGATGAGTTTTTGCCGCAGTCCTTTCGTTTTGTGACGGCGCTGGTTGCCCCGCAAGACCCCGGCAACATTGGAACCATCCTGCGCACATTGGACGCCGTTGGCGCGGACGGTTTGATCCTTTTGGAAGGCGGCGCGGACCCATACCACCCCTCGGCGGTGCGCGCCAGTATGGGGGCTTTGTTCTGGAAGCCGTTTGCGCAAGCTGCGTTCGATGACTTCGTTGGTTGGGCGAAAAAGGGCGGTTATCGCCTGATCGGCGCGTCGGCGCACGCCAGCCTGGATTATCGCACGCTAAAACCGGATGCGCGTCCGACGGCGCTGCTGCTCGGCAGTGAGCAAAAGGGCCTCTCCCCTGAACAGATCGCCGTCTGCGACGACCTGGTCTCTTTGCCGATGCGCGGACGGGCCAGTTCGCTCAACCTGGCCGTCGCTGCCGGGATCTTGCTTTACGCGCTCAAGGGTTGACGTTTTAGCGCTTTCGCAGCACTCCCTAACCCGGACAAGCCGGAAAAGAAAAACCTTTAACCACGAAGTCACCAAGGCACCAAGTCTTGAAGAACCCCCCAAAAAACTTCGTGACTTTGTGACTTTGTGGTTAATTTTCTTGCTTTTTGTGCAAGGATTTAACTATCAAGTTCCTAAAACAAAAACACAGGACTCCGCTGGCAAGTTTTCTTTGCAGCGGAGTCCTGTGTTTGTAACGGTATAAAATGGACGGGTGGACGATTAGAGTGCGTTACAATTCGTCTTCCTCTTCGTCAGCCCAAAGGTTGTCATCTTCGTCGTCGGTGTCTTCATCTTCCCATTCCTGCAGTTCTTCTTCCTCGTCCCATTCGTCTTCGGCTACAGCGCCGTCGCCGGGGGAATAGGTTGCGCAGCCGGTATCGGGGTCAATTTCTACTGCGGCGGCGCTGCAATAACCATCGTCCAGGAAAATGCAGTCGGTATAGTGACAGCGGATGCGGGGCATATTTCTCTCCTAATCAAGAGGTTGTTGTATCAGTCGAATAACCGAAGGGATCAATAAAATGGTCATCAATTAGAGCATTTCCCGTGAAAGCAGCCAAGCTTCCACTTCTGTTTCAGGCGGGCAGGATTTTACACCAGATGGGATAATCAGTAAAGCATTTGATTCGATCAATGGGAGCAATTTTCCGCGCTTTGGTTGGATGAAACCGGGCAATTCTCGCGCGCCGGTAAAAAAACAAGTTATGCGCTACTGCGTTTCATGTGAAATTGGCGCGCTACCCTGCCCCCAACTTCAGCCCCTGTTTCTTGAACGTCTCTTTGCGGAAGAGCGGGTTGTAGGCCAGGTAAACGCCCAGGCGGTAGGGGTTGCGCAGGTTGGTCTTGAAATCCCAGGCGCGCTGGAAGATGGAGCCGAGGCTGTTGAACGCGCGACGCGCGTGGAAGGCGGCCTCGGTCAGTTCGTCGGGGCGCATGTGTTTGGGTTGGAAAGCGGCGTGGTTGAAGCGGTAATCGGGGTGCAGCCACCACTTCCCGTCGAAGAGCAGGCGTTTTTCGTCTTGCAGGCACCGGTAGAGTTTGGTGCCGGGATAAGGCAGGAGAATGTTGAAGGCCGCAAAGGTGAATTTGTTTTCCAGGGCAAAATGCAGGGTGGCGTCGATGGATTCCAACGTGTCGTCGTCGTGGCCGAGGGTGAAAGCGGCCCAGGTTTGCAGGCCGTAGTCGCGCAAAATTTCCAGTTGGGGTTTGTACGCTTCGAAGCCGCCGCCTTTGAGATTGGGGGCCTTTTGCATGGCGCGCAGGCTTTCGGCGTTGATCGACTCGAAACCGATCACGTGCCCCAGACAGCCGCTGCGGGTCATCAGCGACATCAATTCGCGGTCCTGGGTCATGTCGATGCTGGCCTGCGAAACCCAGTGGATTTTGAGCGGGATCAGCGCCCGGAAGAGGATTTTGGCGGCTTCGAAATTTGCCAGGATATTATCGTCCACAAAAAAGATGTGCTTGCGCCCCTGCGACTCGATTTCTCTGACGACCTGCTCGACGCAACGGTGGAAGTGGCTCTTGTTGAAATAGGCGCTGGTGGCGCAAAAATAGCACTCAAATTTACAGCCCCGGCCAAATTGCATCAGCGAGATGGGCAGGTACTTTTTGCCTTTGTAAAGGTCGCGGCGGGTGAGGCTTGCAGGCTGGGGCAGGCCGGGCTGCCCCCGGTATACCGGCTGCAAGCGGCCTTGTTGAGCATCGCGGATGACTTGCGGCCACAACTCTTCGCCATCGCCCAGGTAGATCGAATCGGCATGTCCGGCGGCCTCGTCGGGGACGAGCGTGGGGTGCATCCCACCCAGGATGACCGGCACGCCGCGCTTGCGGTACTCGGCGCTGATTTCATAAGCGCGGCGGGCGGTGAATATTTGCACCGTAATGGCAACCAGGTCGGTGGGTTCGTCGAAGGGGATGGGTTCCAGCCGGTCGTCGTACAGCGCGACTTCCACGTCCGGCGGGGTCAGCCCGGCCAGCGCGCCCAGCGAGAGCGGCTCCATGCTGGCTTCGTCGTCGTAGTCGCCGATGGCGGGGTAGATCAAGGTCACTTTCATTCGCCTCCAGAAAAGGTTTTTCTACTAAACCGAAAATTTATCCACAGATTACGCAGATACCACAGATTTTTGAAATCTTAAAATCTGCGAAAATCGGCGAAATCTGCCTGCACCGAACGCAGCTACGCGTGTGGATAACGATTGGAAAAGGTTTTCTTAAACAAAGGCCGGTAGCGTCTGGGCTTGTTCGGTTTCTTCTTTCCACGATGCGGCCAGGGCCTGGCGCAGGCCCCAATTTGCCATCAGGGAGAGCAGCCGGCTGTGCGGCGCAACCTGCGCGCGGTGAAAAATGTGCCGGTAACTGAAGCTTTGCTTGAGCGTATCGGAAAACACTTGTTGCAGTTGGGCGGGCGTCATGTGTTTGGGCTGGAAAACGACGTGCTGGCTGTCGTACAGGGACCAATCTTCGGTGATGAGCCGCCCCTCGCTTTTGAAGCGCGCGAACAGGCGCGAGCCGGGGAAAGGCGTCAGCAGGGCGTAACGGGGAAAATCGAGGGCGATGTCGTAGACGGCTTCGGCAGTGCGGGCCAAAATCTCAGGCGTGTCGCCGTCAAATCCGAGCACGAAACAGCCCGAAACGACCATGCCGTGCCGGTGAAGCGTCTCGACGGTTTCTTTGTAGCGCTTGACCTGGTTGAACTTTTTGCCATTCTGGTCCATACTGGCCTGCGAGAAGGATTCAAAGCCGATCATCACGCCCTCGCAGCCGCTGCGCGCCATCAGGCCAAATAGTTCGCGGTCGTCCGTGATATCGCTGGGGGCCAGGGCCATCCATTTGAGCTTGAGCGGGATTAAGGCTTGCAGCAGGTTCTTGGCATACTCGCGGTTCGAGACCAGGTTGGGGTCGAGGAACATGATGCGGCGCGCGCGCAGACTGCGAATTTCGTCGACCACTTCGGGGGTGGGGCGCACGACGCAGCGGGCGTAATCCCCCTGGTTGACGACGCAGTAAAAACAATGGTTCGAGCAGCCGCGATTGGCGACGACGGTGGGCATAGGCAGGTAGCCCAGGCGCGGAAACAAATCCCGGCGGGGCATGGGGCTGGAGAGTTCCCCGGTATAGCTGGCCTGGTAGCGCTTTTGGGCGGTTCCCGCTTTGAAGTCGCGCAAAAGCTGCGGCCAGGTCTCCTCGGCCAGTCCCACCACGACGGCGTCGGCGTGCTCCTGGGCTTCGTCGGGCATCAAGGTGGGGTGCGCGCCGCCCAGGACGACGAAGGCCCCGCGGCTGCGCCACCAAGCCGCCAGTTCATAGGCCCGATTGGCGGAGGGGGTGACGCAGGTAATGCCAACCACATCGTAGCTTTTGTTCTCGTAATCCGGCTTTTGAATGCCCTCGTCGAGGATGTCGATTTGGGCGTTCAGTTCCGGGGGAACCAGCGCCGCCAGTGTGACCAGGGTCAACGGCGCGTATGGCCCGATCAGCGTTTGGACAAAGCCGCGATAACGGTAGATCGTGTCACGGGGCAGGATCAGTAGAATTTTCATCAGGATATCTCCTTTTCTAAAGTGCGTCGCGCTTCTCTCAAATCAGTTGTCATCAGGGCGTCCCTGCGCCCATTGGTATATGTTTCTTACCCTCTCGTGGGGCAGGATTTCCCGAATAGATACATCGTATAGATTGCCATTTTGCGAAAACAAGTACTCTCCCTTGACGTTGTTGTATATATCCCTGAAAAACAGAACGATTTTTTTGGCCATTTCCCCGTCTACATACATCGACGGACGCGGGTTGTCCCATACGTGTATTCTTGGATCCGAAATTTCCAACGATGGAAAATGTTTATTCCAGGGGATTACTCGCTCTTGATGCGCCGAATCGCTGTCCGGGTCTATTTTTTGGACTTCCACCAGGATGCGATCCGGGTAATAGGGGGTCATGCCGGCTGGCTCATAGTCATCCAGGTATTTGAGAATGTTCTGCATTTCCGGGATCAGATATTGTCTATATTCATCTTTAGCGCAAAGATTTCTTGACTTATCGGCTTTCACCAAAATGCAATACCAAAGCCCATCATCGATTTCTTCGTAATTATTTCCGAAATCATAGAGTTTATCCGTCGGGTCATGCTGTTGATTGGATTCGAGCGAGAAAAAGCCCATCGCGTCCAGCTTGGATAGAAATCCTTTGACTTCGTATGACAAGAGAAATTTTTGCTTGTCGCCGATAATCATTTGTCCGTCATCGTACAGCACCATATTTGTCCAAGTGCAGCAGGATTCTGGCGCAAAGAACTCGTCAGAATATGCTTGTTGGCCGACCACGTAATAATCAAAAACAACCTGCTTGTAGTTGTAAGGCGGGAACGGCGTGAAGGTGGGGGTGAGAGGCGGCTCGGTCGGCAGGG
>JBARBA010000295.1:0-8885 GCA_049792555.1 Anaerolineales bacterium | reverse complement strand
CTCCAGGACAGGTGTCGAAACCACCTTGTGACAACAATTTTCCCCGAAACATTGAGATGATATTTTATGGGTTGGATTCCTGCGTATCCTGTTCAACTTGCGCCGGGGGCGTTGCCTGCGCCTTCTTCCTGGCGCGCGGCTTGCGCTCCGAGAGGCGCGTGCCGCCGACCATCTCGTACTCCGACGAGTCGTCGCCGTAATGGCCTTTGATCCAGGAACGCAGGCGCTTGATGATATCCCAACCGGAGACGTAGAGCGCGTCGCGGCGGTTGCGCAGCTCGGTCAGTTGCGTTTCGAGCGAGTCCATCTCGGCCTTGATCTGCTCGCCCTGGGTGAGGATGGCTTCCAGGTCGGCAAAAGAGCGCCCGCCGATCTGCGCAGACGGGTCGATGTTTTGCCAGGCCGCGACGGTGCGTCGCAGCCGCCGTTCGATATCGTGGGGGTAACGGTTGGGCATCTTGACTCCTTGTGATTCAATAATCGGTGGTTAAGCGTTGCCCTGAGTTCATCGAAGGGTAGGCGGCGATGCTATTCCGCCGCCGTACACTGCACCGAACGCACACCTGTCCCGGTGTCCCTTCGGGAGTGCAGGTGTCGAAACCACCATAACGATGCGCGCAATAAGGTTTTTGCGCTGCTCTATTTTAACATCAAATTCAATTCAATCAAAGATGCAATATCTTACATTAAGAATAATGTATATGTTATAGGAAATGTTATATCTTACATTAAGAATAAATCATGCATTATAAAAAATGTAAATAATTACATTAATAATAATATACTATTTATAGTCAATGTAAGGCTTTACATCAAATACAAATAATATGGCATCGGCAATATATGGATTCGCATTAAAGATAAATAGCTGCTCGGCGCGTACCGCCGGGGGATAAATCCCCTCGGCTCAGGTCGTGGAAGCCCCCTGCGGGGCTAAACGCCAGTCCGCAGGACTTTCACGACCTGAGCAGCGGTTCGCGCCCTGTGGGTTAACCGCGCGGCGCCAGATTGCAACCAAGACCTCGGAGTTCTGTAAGAACTCCGAGGTCTTAAGGCTTGCCTCACAGCCCATTTGCATCTACAAATTCCCCGCAGGGAAACAGCCGCGAAGCGGCTTCGTAAAATCAGCCCGGACGTTCACGTCCGGGGCGAGGCCGAAGGGCGATAAATCCTTTCGAAACGGTGTATTCCCCAGCATGGGAGACGCCAGCCCGTATAACACACCCGTTAAACGGGTATCTCCCACCCGCATGGCCGCCCGGACGTGGAACGTCCGGGCTAATCTACGAAGTCCGTTGGACTGGTTGCCTTAAAACCCATTTGCATCTACAATTTCCCTGCCCGGCAACCCAAAACCCTAAAGGTCTCCCCCACATAACAGTCACACCCTCCGGCAAAACCACTCGACATAACCAGCACAATCATCGAGCAAAGAGACCTTTAGGGTTTCTTTCCACCCACCCACAGCGAGGCAACCCCATGCACCAAAAACAACTGCTCGAAATTATCGAAAAGGCCGCCAGGGAAGGCGCAACTGTGCTTAACCTGGCAGGCAGGGGAATAACCGCCCTGCCTGCGGAGATCGGCCAACTCACCAACCTGTCAGCACTTGACCTCAACTTCAACCAACTCAGCGCCCTGCCTGCGCAGATCGGCCAACTCACCAACCTGTCAGCACTTGACCTCGGCAACAATCAACTCAGCGCCCTGCCTGCGGAGATCGGCCAACTCACTAACCTGTCAACACTTGACCTCAGCAGTAATCAACTTAGCGCCCTGTCTGCGGAGATCGGTCAGCTTACCAAACTGTCAGAGCTTCACCTCTTCAACAATCAATTCAGCACCCTGCCTGCGGAGATCGGTCAACTTACCAACTTGTCATTCCTTAACATTAGTCACAACAACCTCAGTGCTCTGCCTACGGAGACCTGCCAATTCTCAAACCTTTTAACACTTAACCTGGGCAGCAACCAACTTAGCACTCTGCCTGCGGAGATCTGCCAACTTTCAAACCTGTTAACACTTGACCTGAGCAGCAACCAACTTAGCACTCTGCCTGCGGAGATCTGCCAACTCTCAAACCTGTCAGAACTTTACATAGCTGGCAATCAAATCAGCACTTTGCCCGTGGAAATCAGCCAACTCTCAAACTTGTCAATACTTCACATCAGCAGCAATCAACTCAACGCCCTGCCCATGGAGATCGGCCAACTCTCTAACTTGCTAGTACTTTTCCTCAGCAATAATCAACTCAACGCCCTGCCTGCGGAGATCGGCCAACTCACCAGTCTGTCAGCACTTGTCATTGGCGGCAACCCACTCATATCTCCGCCTCTCGAAGTGGTCGAACAGGGTACACAAGCCATCCTGGCCTACCTGCGCGGGCAACTTGAAGAGCATCAGCCGCAATGGGTTTCCAAAATGCTTCTCGTCGGCCAGGGCGGGGTCGGCAAGACGCAACTGTTGCGCCGCTTGCGCGGGGAAGCCTTCGACCCCGCCATCCCCACCACGCACGGCATCGCCGTCCAAACGCTTGATCTTTCTCATCCAATGCAAGACGGTATCACGATGCAACTCAACGCCTGGGACTTCGGCGGGCAGGAGATCTACCACGCCACCCACCAGTTCTTCCTGACGGATCGCTCGCTCTTCCTGCTGGTCTGGAACGCCCGGCACGGCTTCGAGCAGGGCCGCTTGTATTACTGGCTCGATGCCATCCAGGCGCGCGCGCCCGAGTCGCCGGTGCTGATCGTGGCCACCCAGACCGACGAGCGCGACGCCGACCTGCCGCTGGCCGAGATCAAGGCCAAATACCCGCAGGTCGTCGGGCTTTGGCCGGTCAGCAACCTGACGGGCGCAGGTATCGACGATCTGCGCGCGGCCATCACCCAAACCGCTGCCAAACTGCCGCTGATGGGCGAGATGTGGCCCAAGACCTGGCTGGAGGCCGCCGACGACCTGCGCGCCCGCGCCGAAAAGCACATCACCCCGCAGGAGATGCAGGCCGCCATGCGCGAGAAAGGCGTCAGCGACGAAGGGCTTCTCGTGCTGGCGCGCTGGCTGCACGAACTGGGCGATATCCTATACTTCCGCGACGACGACGAACTGTGCGACCTGGTGATCCTCAAGCCGCAGTGGGCCTCGGCCTACATCAGCCGCGTGGTCGAGGATGAGCAGGTCATCGCCGGCCTGGGCGTCTTCACCCGCGACCGGATGATCGAGCTGTGGGCCGACCTGCCGTCCGACCTGCGCGCGCACTTCCTGCGCCTGATGGAAGCCTTCGATCTCTCCTACCGCACGCTCGAACGGCGCGAGATCAGCCTGGTGGTCGAGCGCCTGCCGCTCGACCCGCCGCCCTACCGGGAAGCCTGGGACGCCGCCCTGCGCGACCCCGCCAGCCATGAGATCGCCATCCGCTACCGCCTCAACAGCCTGCCGCCCGGCATCCCCACCTGGTTCATCGCCCGCGCCCACCGCTTCACCACCCACCGGCACTGGCGCAACGGCGCGCTCTTCGCCTGCGAACGCGACGGTCCAAGCCTGGCGCTGGTGCAGGCCTTCCCGCACGAGCGCTACCTGCAACTCAGCGTGCGCGGGGCGCACCCGCACAACTTCTTCGCCCTGCTCAAGGACGGCCTCGAACTGACCCTCGACCGTTACCCCGGCCTGAACAAGCAGCGCAAGATTCCCTGCCCCGGACACAACGGCCAGCCTTGCTCCCATGAATTCGACTACGAACAACTGCTCAAACGCCTGGACATAAAGCCGAGCATCGAATGCCCCGAAGCCTTGCTCGACGTCGATGTGCGCACCCTGCTCTTTGGGTTGACCCCGGCCACCCTCGACGACGTCCAGCAAAAACTGGACGCGCTGCTCGACCTGGAAGCGGCCCACCACGACGAACTGGTCAGCCTGCTGCAACGCGAATTTATGAAGAACTTCCGCCGCGAGCAATCGCAGGACGACGCCTTCTGCCCGAACGTCTTTACCCTGCGCCCCCAGGCGGGTTCCGGCTGGAAGAAGGTGCTGCTTGGCGAAAAGGTGGAACTGCAACTCTACTGCCAGCAGCCCGGCTGTTGGCATCCCACAAAGGACGGTGGCCGTTATATCATCCCGCGCCCCGTTGAGTGGCTGCAAAAGACCGGCCCCTATCTTAAGAGCCTGATGACCATGCTCAAATACGTCTCGCCCTTCGTCGGCCCCTGGGCCGGCATGGTCGCCGCCGATTACAAAAAGCTGGTCGAAGACGACCTTGCCTTCATGGACGAACTGCTCAAAGTGCTGCCCGACCTGGTCGACGACCGCGAACTGGCCCTGGCGCGCATGACCCGCTCCGCCGGCGACCATGAAGATATGGAGCGTGTGCATGGCGCAGCCCTGCGCGCCATCCGCCAACTGCTCGACGAAGTCGACCCGTCCCAAAAGTGGGGCAACCTGCGCAAGGTCTTCACCCCTGAAGGTCATTACCTGTGGCTGTGCGAGTACCATGCCAGGGAGTATTTGTTGTAATTGCAGGTGACAGTCACTTCGCAAGTGACTGTCACCTTTGCTAAAAGGAAAAGCCATGAAACATACCCTGTTGATCGGTCTCCTGATCGCCGCCCTGTTGACTGCCTGCGGCGTTGCCCCGGCTCCCCGGCCCACTGTGGATATACCGACATCTCCGGCCACGCCCACCATCTCCCCGACAGGAACGGTCACGCCGAGTCCCACCCTGACGGCCACACCCACCAAAACGCCCAAACCCACTCGCACGCCCAAACCCACCAAAACGCGCATGCCGAAAGACGTGATCGGTTGTTTCGCGCCGGGCGGCACAAGCGGGCCGACCGCCCCGTTCAAACTCGAAAGCCACACCAACAAAAAGGCGATGGTTTTCATCAACGGCGTGAGCCGCAACGGCAACGACACCATCTACTGCACGCAACTTGTCAAACAGGGTATCCCGGTGTTCCTGACCCTCATGTGGGGTGATTACACCTACATGGTCCAAGTCGGCTCGAAGACCACCTTGCGGGGCAGTTTCTTTATTAACGATACCGATAAAGCCACCATGCAGATCTTCGACAATAAAATCAGGATCGGCACATTTCCATAAGCCATCATGCAGCCTGTAATAAAAAGAACTCCGGGGCGCGAATCCCGGAGTTTTGCTATTCGTTTGCAGGACGGATGCGAAACAGGTTACTGAGTGAAGCGAGTGATGCGCGCAGCCAACTGGTCGCCGGTAATCTCGCCACTGGCAAATGCCAGCAAATCCGGCCAACTGACCTCGATAATGCCAATGGGTTGCATACGATCAAAGGCCCTTACCTGCATCACCTGCACCGTTACAGGGATTTGCTCCAATATCTTTTTGCGAATGCCATCCTTCTCGAAAGCATGCGCCACAGCCGCAAAAGCCCGTTCCGCCGTGCAGGTGGACTTGGTCTTTATACATTCACATTCCACATGAACGCGCAACGTCGTGATGGCAGCCGGATCTCCGCTTACCTCGAAGCCAGCATCGATCACAGAGAATTTGACGTCAAGCGTCTCCTCGAGCGGATCGGCGCCATGCAACGCGCCATTGAACGTATTCACAATGACGGCCACTTTGGGCACCGGCGTGCCTGCCGGCGGGGCGGCAGCCTGCGTTTGGGCAGCGGCGGCGGCGGCTGCATTTGGGTCCGGTTGAGGGCTAAAAGCGTTGCAAGCGCCAAGCGCGAACAGAAAAATCGGCGCGACCACGAGAAACCGTTTCATGGGAGATCTCCTTGATGATATTTTGCGAGCTACCAATGACTCCATTGCAAAAAGATCGGGTTCGCCATCTTCGTTAGACGAAAGTGGGAGAAAGTTGGCAGAAAAGCATAAAATAACCGCAAAATTCTCATGGAAACGCCTGAAAACGTCGTCGAAGTGGGAAAGAATTATGTGCAATTTTTGAAAATCGAGTAAATGCAGTGGAGTCACCAATATTTCAAATAAAGTTACGGATGAGGTAATTGAAGCGCGCGCGCAGCCAACTGTTCGCCGGTAATATTGCCATTGGCGAATGCCCACAAGTATTCCCAATCAATTTCAATCATGCCAATCAGGGTCATGTGGTCGAAGGCCCTTACTAGCACAGTCTTTATGGTCACAGGGACTTCGTCCTTTATTTTTTTACGGATGCCAGGTTTCATTCTTTTGAAAGCATTTGCCAGCACTACAAAAGCTCGTTGCTCTGTGCAAGAGGACCTTTTTATCCATTCGCATTCAACGTGAACTTCCATTATAGTAGTAGATGAATTGTCGTTCGAGTCGAAGACGATGTCCAGGATAGAGAATTTGGCGTCAAGCGTCTCCTCGAGAGGGTCAGCCTCTTTTCGAATTTCGGTATTGAGCGCATTTACAATAACAACTTGTTTTGGTACTGCAGAGGGGGATGGCGTGGGCGAGGCATGAGGCAACATTGTGGCAGTTTGTGTCTGTTCAACATAAGCGATTAGGGTGGGATCCAACGCACTCCCAGAAGGAACGCTGCAAGCGCCAAGCGCGATGATGAACGCAAGAATTAATGCGACCGCAAGAAACTTTTTCATAAAAATCTCCCTGATGATGTTCACAAAATTCAAACATTCCAATCTGCCAGCGTTGCAGTTTTCAATTCACTGTGATTGGTTACGGGAGTTGGTCGTGCTCTGCCCCCGTCGCTTTTTTTGATGAAACATTGATAAAACAATTATACGCCAGAATCGATCCGCCGTATTTTTTTGCAGTTAAGCTGTAAGTCGAGACGAAGTCTCGACTTACAGCAGATGACATCCTTCCTGGCCCAATGCCTAATGCGCATCAACCTTCCCGGTCAGTACCTTGAAGATCACGCGCGGATGATCGGGGTGGTGATTGGGGTAATTGCGGTCGCCGCGATATTTCAGGTTGAGCGCGTCGATATGCTCTTCAGCGCCATCCATTGTCATTTCCACCACTTTGCCGCGGATTTGCAGGTAGCGGTAGGGGTTATCCGGGTCGGTGATGCACAAAGCAATCGCCGGACGGGCGCGCATATTCCTGTCTTTGACGCGGCCTTTGACGGTGTTGAGCAGGATATATTCGCCGTCAGTGTTAAACCAGATGGGCGTCACCTGCGGCGAGCCGTCTGGCATGACGGTCGCCAGGTAGACAAAGGCTTTCTTTTCGTCGGCAAGCAAATCCTGGTGAGAGTCGGGGATATTTTTCATGGTCTACTCCTTTGGTTTTGGAATATACAGATAGCGCATCAAGCCTTCATTGAAGAAACGCAGGACGGTTTCCACGTCCTGCGCGCTGCAACCGACCAGCAGTTTTATTTCCGCGTCGCGCTTCACGGCGTCGAACGTGCATAAGATTCCGGTCAGCGTTTTCTCCGCTTGTGAGCCGACCCAGACGTCGATGCCGTTGCCGTCGCCGGCAGTGGTGCCTTCCAGGTAGCCGTAATCCAGCGGATAGATCACATCGGGGTAGCGCGGATGCGGGCGGCCTTTGGGCCGGTCGATGACGATCTGCGCGTTGAACAGAAGCGTCTGCATGGCCTGCCAGTATTGCTCATCGCGGAAGGAGGTCATGGCAATACTTTAGCGTGGTTATCTGGCCGTCAGATTGGGAAGCGTAAGAAATATTATTCACTTCGATTTCCCAGGCAAATGAGCGGAACGTGAGCATTTCCAATCCACACAGCACAGAACGCGCGTTTTCATTTTCGAAGATTATCGTGATGTGTGGCATCCATTTTTGCGGGCTGTAAAAAGGGCTTAACCCTTTTGCGCTGGGCTGGAGTTGCTTCCATAGTTTGGCGTGCAGCCGGTTCAATTTTGGGTTTCTAATAATGGGGATGTACACGACCGGGTTTGGCCCGCTGAAAATTCCCAGCCCGGCGGTATAGACTGTGAATCGCCGCATTTGCCCGGCGACGGCCTTGATGGCCTGTTCGGTTTGCTGCCCGGCGTATTCCGCGCCGATTTGCCAGGAAAAATGTGGATAAGGCGTCACCTTTACGCCTGCCAACCCGCATTCTTTTTCGAGTTCATTCCAGATGCTTTCTACCAGTTTGTAGTGCTGTGAGTCGAGCAGAGAGATTAGGCCGTCCATCGCGATTCACCTGAACATATCCTGATCTTTGGGACGCAGCAGTTCCTTGAGTGAGCTTTCGCGCAGCGGGTAGGGGAATCCGCGCACATGCACCACCGGCGTGCCTTCGGCGGCCTGGCCCATGAGCAGCGACGCGGCGGCGGCCAACTCGTCCGCTGCGCCGACGACCGTAATTTTTAGCGTATAACCGCTAAGGTCAGTTGTACCACGCAAA
This sequence comes from Anaerolineales bacterium, assembly GCA_049792555.1. Classification (GTDB taxonomy): domain Bacteria; phylum Chloroflexota; class Anaerolineae; order Anaerolineales; family Villigracilaceae; genus UBA5195. The sequence continues at coordinate 580 of JBARBA010000295.1, read as the reverse complement.
TCCACGATGCCCGGAAGGCCGCTCAGACCGATGGCCGTCCCAACGGTGCCGATGCGCCAGGCGCGGCCATGCGAGTCGATTATCATCACGCCGATTTGTTTGCCGGCTTGCCCCCGCCAGGGGGTGGCTTCTTCCAGCTTTGCGCGGATTTGCGCCGCCGATTGATCGGGGTCTTCGGGCAGCAGCAAGACCCATTCGCTGGAAGTCGCTCCGTTTTCGTCGACGTTGGATTGGTCGATGCCGGCGTTGGCGCACACGAATCCCAGCCGGTGCTCGACGATCACCGAGCCGGGACGCGCGCGCAGCACTGCGTTGCTCTCGCGCAGGATCAGTTCCGCCAGGCGCGGGTCTTTGCCGGTCTTTGCAGCCAGTTCCAGCGCAGCAGGGGAGGGGGTAACTGTGGTGAGATGCACCAGGCGTCCCTCGGCTTTGCTGACGATTTTCTGGGTCAGCACGAGGATGTCGCCGCTTTCGAGCGGTAGCGCTTGCAGGGCGTGTAAAATTACCCCGGCGAGGTCGTCGCCGGGTTTGATCAGGGGAATGCCTTGCAGGGGGGTGAGAGTAAGGGACATTTTTTATC
>JBARBA010000294.1:0-7608 GCA_049792555.1 Anaerolineales bacterium | reverse complement strand
ATCGATCCCAATTATGATCCTACGGGCGCCAACAACGATGGCGTAACCCTTGACGCTACCATCGTCATGGTCATGGGAAGTCACAAGGAAATCGTCGCAGCCGATACCGAAAAGGATTTGGATACCGGGCTTATCAAATTAATCAACCCCAAACAACTTACCGTTTATTTCCTGATCGGGCACGGAGAACGGGATACGCAGAATGCCAGTAACACATCATTCTCCCAGATTAAACTGATCCTGCAAAACAAGAATTACACAGTCAAGGTATTGAACCTGAGCAATCAGCGCACGGTGCCCGAGGATGCAAAAGCAGTGGTTGTCGCCGGCCCACAAGTGCCGGTAACGAAAGATGAAACAACACTCCTCGAGACCTACCTGAATAGAGGAGGCTCGCTGATCGTCATGGAGGAGCCGCGCTCAATGACCAAATTCGGCAGCGCCCCTGACCCTCTGGCCGATTTAACGGCAAAATGGGGCATCGCCTTTGAAGATGATCTGGTTGTTGATTCAAACATGAACAACCCTTTGTTTACGGTTGTTGACACACAATTCTATGGGCAGAACGTGAATCCCATCACCGATAAACTCTATAACTATACCCTGGCATTTTATACGGCGCGCTCGCTAAAAATGCCCGAGACTGCCCCCAAAGACATTAATTTGGCGCTTATTGCCAAAACATACCCAACCGGTGCTTGGGGCGAAACCGACCCAACAAACAAATCCGTAACCTATGATCCGGCGAAGGATATTCATCCGCCGCTCGTGCTGGCTGCCACTGCAGAAAACACTGTCACAAAAGGTCGTCTGGTCGTTTTTGGCGACTCCGATTTTGCCACGAACGCTTACCAGCAAAGCGACGGCGATATTCTGCTCAACGCTGTGGACTGGACTACTCAACAAGAAGACCTGATCAACTTGACTCCGAAGAATAATATCGAGCGCACCTTTATACCGCCTAATACCGCCGCCACCATCGGCAGCATCATGCTATCGATCTGCGTCATTCCCCTCCTGGTGATTTTGGCGGGCGTGTGGGCATGGTATTCGCGCCGCAAGAGAGGATAGAAAATGGTTAAACGCTCCACCTGGGTTATGGTCGTTTTGCTGGCGCTGGTTGCCGGTCTGGCTTATTATATGCAGACCGTGCCCAACAACATTATCCAGAAGGCAATGACAGCCAGAAACACGCCGACTGAACCGCCCCTCGGTACGCTTATCGCCGCGGCAGACGGGCCGTTGAACGGTATCAACATCGTAAGCGCAGACGGACATAGCGTGACGATAAAGCGCGAACCCAGCGGCTGGACATTTGCCATTGACACCCAGAGTCTCACGGAGGCCGATCAGGCTGCCGCCGAACAGGCCGCGTCGCAAGCGCAGGGGCTGCGGCTGATTTCCGGCGAAATAACACCCTCCACATCCGACTTATCAGCGTTTGGGTTGGATAAACCTGCCTATACCTATCGATTAGTCCTGTCCAACGATAAAACGGTTACTTTCAAAATCGGCAAAGCAACCGTCACCGACAACGGCTACTACCTCCAAAAAGAAGACGGAACCATTGTGGCTGTTGACAAATATATGATGGATACGTTGCTCGACCTGCTCAAGCAACCGCCCTATAAGGTTTCCCCCACCCCATCGCCTACTCCCGCCACCGCACTCCCAACGGGGACAATTACTCCAACTCCAACTCCAGGTACTTAAGTTCCATACCTGAATCAAGAAAGACCCGAAGAGCCTGCACCTTTTGCCGGTTTTCTTTATAAAAGAAAACCGGCAAAGAGTGCATATCGCAGTTTCAGTTCGTTCTTTGCCGATATATTTTAAGGTTTATAATTATGCTAACTATTAGAAACGCGCATTGAGTCACCAATATCAAAATTGCCCCCCAAATGGCCTTTTAGGGTATTGAATTTAGCACAAAAAAAGAGTATGCTAATTTAGATATTTGCAGTGAGAATGTGAGAATTTTATGGACGAACCTCTATTGATTGTGGAAGAAGAAGAAGAATATTCCCCCATTGCCCGGCTGATTGAGTTGGGTCGTCAGAAATCCTATGTGACGCTGGATGACATTCTTCATTTTTTCCCGGAAGCCGAACAAGACGCCGAACAGTTGGAAGAAGCTTTTGCGGCCCTTTTGAGCGCAGGCATTCCCTTTGTTGAGGACGCCACCACCACTGAGCCGAGCGAAGACGAATTAATCATCCCGGAAGAAGCCGAAGCTGAGACCGACCACGACCTCGATCTCGATGACTACCTGGCGAATATCGACACGGATGACACCATCGGCCTATACCTGAAAGAAGTCAGCCGCGTTCCACTGCTGACCGCCGAAGAGGAAGTTGAACTGGCCCAGCGCATCGAACGCGGACGCATTGCCCGCGAAGAACTGGCGCGCGGCAACGCCAGCCAGCGCCGTCGCATCGAACTGCGCAAATTGATCGAAGACGGTTGGGCAGCCCGCGAGCATTTGATTACGGCTAACTCGCGCCTGGTCATTTCCGTTGCAAAAAAATACATGGGGCGCGGTGTGCCCTTCCTCGACTTGATCCAGGAGGGCAACATCGGCCTGATTCGCGCCACCAAGAAATTCGATTACCGGCGCGGACACAAGTTCTCCACCTACGCCACATGGTGGATCCGCCAGGCCGTCACACGCGCCATCGCCGACCAAGGACGCACCATCCGCGTACCCGTCCACATGGGCGACCAGATTAACAAGCTTTTGCGCGTCCAGCACCAGTTGACTCAGCGCCTGGGACGCGAACCTTCGGTCGAAGAACTGGCCAATGCCCTCGAAGTGCCGCCCAAGAAAGTCGAAAACATGATCCAGGTGGCGCGCCGGCCGCTTTCGCTGGAAACGCCCACAGACGATGAAGAAGATTCGGTGCTGGGCGATTTCATCGAAGACGACGATGCCGCCCCGCCGGACGATACCGCCACCTACAACCTGCTGCGCGAACACCTCACCGAAGTGTTGAATTCCCTGCCGCCGCGCGAAGTGCGCATTTTGCAACTGCGCTACGGCTTGTTGGACGGACAAGCCTACACCCTCGAAGAAGTGGGCCGCAAGATGGGCGTCACGCGCGAACGTGTGCGCCAGATCGAAGCCCAGGCCCTCAGCCGCCTGCGCCACCCATCCATCCGCCGCAAACTGCGCGACTATTTGGGCGAATGACAAATATCAGCCATAGGCAAAACAGCAGACCTCCGAGTTCTTCGAGAACTCGGAGGTCTGCTGTTTGTTGTCACTACGGGCGCGGGCGCCGCATGACCGACTGCCGCAGCGCCACAGCGCCGCGCGGTAGTACCAACGCACCACCCGCGCGCGATCGAAGTAGTGACATTCGTCATTTGCCTGCGAGGGAGCATTTCTTGTATAGTGAAGACATATCATCTCAATAATCGGTGGTTGAGTAGGCGGCGATGCTATTTCGCCGCCGTATCGAAACCACCTTGTAACAATAATCTCCCCGAAATATTGAGATGATATGTGAAGACAGTCCTTTTATTCAAATCCCCATTCAAACGGAGGCTCCTCATGTTCGACAAAAAATTCATATTCCGCGTCTTGTCTCTCCTGATCATCCTGGCCTTTTCCATACAAGCAGGCGTCGCCCCAGCCAGGGCCGCGACCATACCGTCGCCGCACAGCGATACGCTTGACCCAACGCCGCCGGCGCAACCCGTCAAACTGATCTTCATCCACCACTCCACCGGCGAAAACCTTTTGCGCGACGATTACGGCCAGCTTGGCATTGCGCTGAAAAACAACAACTACTTCGTCAGCGATACCAACTATGGCTGGGGGCCAAACACCATCGGCGACCGCACCGACATCCCAAACTGGACCGAATGGTTCGAATCGGCAGACACGCCCACTTATATGAACGCGCTCTACAATGAAAGCGGGCAGCATTCCACCTACACACGCCTCGCTGCCGACCCGGGCGGCGAGAACGAGATCATCATGTTCAAATCCTGCTTTCCCAATTCCGCGCTGGAGGGCAACCCGAACGACCCGCCCGACCCGAACGGCTGGCTGACCGTCGGTCACGCGAAATGGGTCTACAACCAAATCCTGCAATACTTTGCGCTGCATCCCAATAAACTTTTCGTGGTCATCACCGCGCCGCCGCTCCAGGATGGCACCTACGCCGCCAACGCGCGCGCCTTCAACCAATGGCTGATGAACACCTGGCTGACGAGCAACGGCTACACCCTCAACAACGTGGCCGTCTTCGACTTTTACAACGTGCTGACCGGCCCCAATAATCATCATCGCTACATCAACGGCGCAATCGAGCACGTCTTCACGGCGGGCATGAACACTGAGTATTACCCGTCCGGCGACGATCACCCCAACATCACCGGCAGCCGCAAGGCGGTGACTGAATACGTGCCCCTGCTCAATATTTTCTATAACCGTTGGCGCAGCGCCCTCGCGCCCAGCGTAAACGCGATCACGCGCGCCAACGCCAACCCGACCACTGCCTCCAGCGTGGACTTCACCGTCAAATTTTCGGAGGCCGTTACCGGCGTGGACGCGAGCGATTTCGCCTTGACCACGACTGGGTCCACTTTAACGGGAACATCCATCACCGCCTTGAGCGGCTCCGGCGACACGTACACCGTCAGCGCCAATACCGGTTCCGGCAGCGGCGCGCTGCGCCTCAACCTGATCGACGACGATACCATCCTGGATGCAGATTCAAACCCGCTGGGCGGACCGGGCGCGGGCAACGGCAATTTCACCACCGGGCAGGCTTACGTGGTGCGACCATCGCAACAAACCTTGTTCTCCATTCCGGCGCAAGACGGCTGGATTCTCGAATCGGGCGAAACCAGCAGCGTGGGCGGCACAATAAACAGCACCGCTGCCACCGTCCGCCTCGGCGACGACCCGACCATGAAGCAATATCGCGGCATCCTGTCCTTCAACACCCGGGCGCTGCCCGATACCGCCGTCGTCACCGGGGTGACGCTCAAAATCAAGCAGCAGGCCATCTTCGGCGGCGGCAACCCGATCAACCCCTTCCAGGGGATGATGGCCGATGTCAAGAAAGGTCCCTTCGGCGTGGCCACACTGCAAACCGGCGACTTCCAGGCGCCGGCCAATAAATCTTGCGGCCCCTTCACTCCCGCCCTGGCCGGTGGTTGGTACAGTATGGATTTGACCAGCGCAAGCGCGTTCATCAACAAATTATCCACGCTCTCCGGCGTGACGCAAATCCGCCTGCGCTTCAAGCTGGACGATAATAACAACGCGGTAGCCAACATTCTCAGTCTGTATAGCGGTAACACCCCCACGGTGACGGATCGCCCGCAGTTGGTGATTACCTATTACGTACCGTAAACTTCTTTGTAAAAACGTATCACATCAATCATTGGTGGTTGAGTAGGCGGCGGTGCTATCCCGCCGCCGTACCGAAACCACCTTTAGCAACAATTTCCCCGCAATATTGAGACGATACGTAAAAACAGGGACTGGCAATTGCCGGTCCCTGTTTGCGTTTTTTAGCGCCAGACTGCCTAAAAAAAACAGGTTCTCTGAGAATCAGCATGGCGGGCCAACCCGTAACCCGTAGGTCGGGATTAATCCCGACCTATGGGTGGTGGAGATCACGGAAATTCTCAGAGAACCCAAAATAGACACGCTTAATCGCTGATATCCTGAGTATAATAAGATTGTGACGCTCGTCACACAGGCGGCCTTCGTACAAGCAAACAGAGGAGGAACACAAAATGAAAAAACTTAAAGTCTTTTTTAATCCGGTTCTGGTTTTAAGTATCCTTTTGGCTGCGGCAGGCGCGCTGGTCAGTCCGCGCGCGGTATTGGCCCAATCGGGCTGCTCCGTCATTTATGATGTGAGCAATGGCTGGATGGTGGAGATGTGTACCACCGATCCAAGCGTCACAAACCCGATGCAGGTGCTGGTGAACGGGGTCTCTCAAGGCAGCGCGGCCCTGGTGCGCATCTACCATAAAACGCAAAGCGGGTCCGGCGTCCCGCAGGTGGCCGTCATCTACGCTTCGGGCTACGTACGTCTGAAACAAAACACCGACCCCACGCCATCCATTCCGTTCGGCACGTCCTTCATCCTGGGGCCGGCTTACTGGCCCAGTTCATCCACTTACTACAATAATCCCCAACTGACCCAACTCGCCATCGATACGACCTGGCTGCCCAACGCGCCGCTGCGCATGTCGGCGCAAGGCGCAACCCACGATTTTAGCGTGACCTATCAGATGGAGTTGCCCCCGCCGCAAGACCGCCAGACCCGCCTGCACGTCACGCAAACCTACACGGCCACTGCCGCCGTCACGATTGACCCCACTCGTCAGAGCGACCGGCAGGGCTTCAAGCTTGTCCAGGCTTCGAGCATGTACATCAACGAAGGCGGCAGTTGCAACGACGGCGTGACTGTCTTTACCGATTGCCACGACAGCAACGCCGCGCGTTACATCGGCAGCGACGGGGCGCTGCATCAAGTGCCCTTTTCCGGCGTCACGCCCTCATCGTTCATCTTTGCCACCCCCGTCCCGCTCGGCAACACTTGGCTCGACGTGCTCCACACCGACGACTTGAGCTGGCACAGCGCCACCGGCGCGAGCGGCAACACCCCCAACGCGCGCATTGCGCTCGATGAACTGCCGGCCGGGCACACCATCACGCCCCAAGGCTGGATCGACCCAAGCACCAATCCAAACAACGACAACGTCGGCCTGTGGCTGAACGACTCCGCTGCGGCGTCGTGGACAACGGGGCAAAGCGGCAGCGTCGGCTACTGGCTGCTGGCCCAGGATAACCCGCCCGACCCGCCGAGAGATATAGACTTGCCCACGGGCTTAACGTTCCTCGATTTCGAAGGAAGTTATGACTGTTTCACTGGCGTCAGCGCTGGCGCAACGGCAAACACTACGCTCATTGCAGGATACAGTGATAAGGCATTACAGTTGAACTACGACCTGGGCAGCGCTGGTGGCAACTGGGCGCAAGTTATCTGCCATTTCGCCTCGCCGCTTGACCTCTCGGCTTACGACCACCTGCGTATCGACTGGCGGGGCGACCCGGCTGCCGCAAATTCGCTGGAAGTGGGGTTGGTCGATGACACGGGGAATAATTTCTTCGACCGGATTGCCTACGAGAACGTTACCGAACATGCCTGGTGGGGTCAGTTGATCGTTCCTTTCAGCCTGTTTGAGTCCGCCCCCCCAGGCACCCCCTTTGACCCTAAGCATATAAGCAAGATTTTCATCTCCGTCGCCAAACATGACACGAATGGTGATACCGGCGGCGCAGGCAGCATCGCCATCGATAACTTGAGCGCCTTCAATGTTGCCTCGCGCACGGTGCCCGGCAATTTCGAGACCGTTGACCCCGCCAACCCCGTTGCGGCCCAGGCGGCTGCCGATTGGCTTGCCGCGCAGCAGTGGTCGATGGGTTTGCTCAATTCCTGGGAGGAGCACTTTGAAAACGATCACGTTTGCTTTGCGTCCACATACGAGCAGGCGCTGGACTTGATGGTGTTTGCCGACCGGGGAATGTGGTCCAATGCAGATAAGATCGTCGACGCCCTGGAAGCGGTACAGACC
>JBARBA010000293.1:0-18119 GCA_049792555.1 Anaerolineales bacterium | reverse complement strand
CGCTCTGGCAAATCCCAAATGTGATCATCACGCCGCATATCTCAGGCAGTAGTCCGCACTACGAAGAACGCGCGGTGGACCTGTTCTCAGAAAACCTGCATCGTTACCTGGGCGGTTTGCCGCTTTACAACCTGTTTGACCACCATCGTGGGTATTAATATCGAGATTGACCGGACTCGCACATGCCCCGCAATATCCAGGCCGTTCTCTTTGATCTTGGCAATACGCTTATGTATCCTAACGCTTCCTGGCCGCCTATTTTCGATCAGGCCGGGAAAGCGATGGGAGAATATTTGCGTTCCAGGAAAATCGATGTCGACAGTTCTTCTTTTTCCGACGAATTCCTGCGGCGACTCAACCAGTATTACGCCGAACGCGAACGCAGTATGATCGAAACCTCCAGCCTGGCGATCTTAAAAGACATGCTCACCGAACAAGGCCACGCCAACCTTCCGCAGGAACTTTTGCGCGCCGCGCTGGATGATTACTATGCCGTCACCCAACAAAACTGGCTGCTCGAAAACGACGCCATCCCCACCCTGATCAAGCTGCGCTCGGAAGCGTTCCACGTCGGGCTGGTTTCCAACGCCAGCGACAGCCGCGACGTGCTGGCCCTGGTGGACAAGTTTGGCATCCAGGAATATTTTGACTTTATCCTGGTCTCCGCCGACTGCGGCTATCGCAAGCCGCATCCGCGCATTTTCGAACTGGCCCTGGCCCACTGGGGCTATCTGCCCGATGAAATTGTCATGGTCGGCGACCGGCTGGATGCAGACATCGGCGGAGCGCGTCCGCTGGGGATTTACACCATCTGGATCAAGCGCCGCGCAAAAGACGCCCCTCCCCCTTTTCCCCCTCCGAATGCGACGGTGCAAACCTTGAGCGAAATTCCGCCCCTGTTGCTGGAACAGTTCAAATAAGCCGCCATATTATGAGAACTTGATAAAACCTGCTTTGTTGTAAAGCAAACAACCGATTCTGCGGGGTACAATCAGTACAGATCAACTGATCCGGCCCACCGGGGCGGGCACAAGAAAGTTCCCAGGAAACATTTTCATCCACGCTCACTTTCCCCACCAGGGGGCGTGACCTGCGTAGTTAAGGCTTTCGAACCCTTCATGCCAGCCATCCCAGCAAACCAACCCAGCACACCGCTGATCGAACTGCGCGATGTTGTCAAGGTCTACGCCAGCGAAGCCGGTGAATTCAGCGCGCTGCGCGGCATTAACGCGCAGGTCTATCCCGGCGAATTCTTGGGCGTCATCGGCAAATCGGGCGCGGGAAAATCCACCCTGCTCAACATGATCAGCGGCGTCGACCACCTGACGGGCGGCGAAGTCATCGTGCGCTCCGGCCAGTCAGGCCCGGCAAGCCGGGAAGTCTCCGTCCACACCTTGAGCGAAGACGACATGGCGCTGTGGCGCGGGAAAACCATGGGCGTCATCTACCAATCCTTTCAACTGCTGCCCATGCTGACCCTGCTGGATAACATCATCCTGCCCATGGACCTGTGCGGCGCGTATCACCCGCGCCACAGCCGTGAGCGCGCCATGGAACTGTTACGCCTGGTGGAGCTTGAAGAACACGCCAACAAGCTGCCGGCCTTCATCTCCGGCGGACAGCAGCAGCGCGTGGCAATTGCCCGCGCCCTGGCCAACGACCCACCCGTGCTGATTGCCGATGAACCCACCGGCAGCCTCGATTCGGTCACCGCTGACCACATCTTCAGCGTCTTCGAAGCGCTACTCGCGCGCGGCAAAACCATCGTCATGGTCACACACGACATGGGCCTGATGCCGCGCTTCACCCGCCACCTGCTGATTGCCGACGGCGAAATCGTGGAAGACACCACCCATTAACCGCCCGTTTCTCCGTTTCACCACCGTTTGCAGAAATCCGTTCCCATCCGTGAATCCGTGAAAAAGTCCGTTGACCAAATCCGCTACCCATGATTGAACTCCGCAACGTCATCAAAACCTTCAAGAACGCCGCCGGTGAATTCACTGTACTCAAGGGCATCAACCTGACCCTGAGCACCGGTGAATTCATCGCCATCGTCGGCAAATCGGGCAGCGGGAAATCCACCCTGCTGAACATGGTTACTGGCATCGACCATCCCAGCGCCGGGGAGGTCATCATCAACGGCACAAACATCTATACCATGAATGAATCCCAGCGCTCGTTATGGCGCGGAAAGAACCTGGGCATCGTCTTCCAATTCTTTCAACTACTGCCCATGCTCAGCCTGCTCGAAAACGTCATGCTGCCCATGGATTACGCCAACATATACGACTTCGACGAGCGCCCCAAGCGCGCCCTGCGCTTGCTCGCCATGGTCGGGCTGGAAGAACAGGCCCACAAACTGCCCATCGCCGTTTCGACGGGCCAACAGCAGTCTGCGGCAATTGCCCGCGCCCTGGCCACCGACCCGCCCCTGATCGTTGCCGACGAACCCACCGGCAACCTCGACTCGCGCTCGGCAGATAACATCATCAGCCTGTTCGACCGCCTGACCACGCAGGGCAAGACCATCGCCATGGTCACCCACGACCCGTCGCTGACCGAGCGCACCTCGCGCACCATCATCATTTCAGACGGCGAGTTGATCGACGAAACCGTCGCGCAAGCTTTGCCGCTGCTCAACCACCGTCAAATGCTGGATATCACCAAAAGAGCAGAGCGCGTGACCTGCCAGCCTGGCGCGGCCATCACGCTATACGACCGGGACGTGGATTATTTCTTCATGATCGCGCGCGGCAACGTGGAAATTGCCATCAAGAAAAGGATGCATGGCGGCGCGTTGCTGGCGCGTTTGAATCCCGGCGAATTTTTTGGCAATGTTGAATTACTGCGCAGCGGTCAGGCCATTACCTCCGTCCGCGCCGCCGCAGACGGCCCGGTGGAATTGCTGGCCTTGCGCCGCGATGAATTCCTGCCATTATTGAAATCATCGCCGCTCACCGAAGAAACCCTGGCGCGTATTGTGCAGAAGAAGATAGAGAGTAGAGAGTAGTAAAGCAGATCGTAACGGCTTCACAAGTATCAGCACGTACCTTCTCAATAATCGGTGGTTGAGCGATGGCCTGAGCTGGTCGAAGGGTAGGCAGCGGTGCAGTTCCGCTGCCGTACCCTGGCACCGCCCGCCACACCTGTCCCGGCGTCCCTTCGGGAGGGCAGGTGTCGAAACCACCTGTCAACAGCAATTCCCCCAAAATATTGAGATGATACATCAGCATCGTAAATCGTAAATCGGAAATTGAACCATGCGACCTCGTTGGCGAAAAGTATTCCTGGATTTGGTAGATAACAAACTGCGCACGGCGCTGGTGGTCTTCTCCATCGCGATCGGGGTCTTTGCGATTGGCGTCATTTCGGGCGCGTATGTCATTATCAGCAACGACATGAGCGCCAGTTATTCGGCCAACAACCCGATGAACGTGGAAGTGCGCTCTGACGATTTCAATACTGACCTGGTAGCCACCGTCAAGGACATGCAAGGCGTGGCAGACGCCGAAGGGCGGCGCGTTTTCGCCATCCGCGCGCGCGCGCCCGGCAGCAACCAGTGGACCGCGCTGAACATGGTGGCAATTGATAATTACAGCAAAATAAAGGTTAATTTACTGCGGCCGATTGCAGGAGAAACAAAGCCCGGGAAAAAACAGGTTTTGCTCGAAAAGAAGGCTTTTAGTACCCTGAACGTTCCGGTTGGCGCACAGTTGGAATTCCAGCTCCCTGACGGCACGATTAAAACCATGCCTGTCGTCGGGATCGTGCAGGACCAGACCACCGGGGCGGGCGATTTCCTGGCGGCCCCATTTATTTACATCACAAAAGACACACTGACCAGCGTGCAGCAGCCCGATGCTTTCAACCGCATGTTCGTCACGCTTTCCGAAGGCCAAAACGACGATGAACACTTGCGCCAAATGGCAGCAGCCATCAAGGACAAGATCGAAAAGACCGACATAACGGTGAATCGCACCCGCGTGGCAAAAACCAACGAGCACCCGATGGCCTCCACCGTGCAGGCCATTTTGGGGATTTTGCTGGCGCTGGGCGTGCTGATCCTGTTCCTGTCCAGTTCGTTGATCGCCAACACACTCAACGCCCTGCTCAACCAACACCTGCGCCACATCGGCGTGATGAAACTCGTCGGGGCGCGGCGCAACCAGATTTTCGCCATGTATATTGTGCTGATCGTAAGCTTCGGCGTGATTGCCCTGCTGATGGCCGTCCCGCTCGGCGGACAGGGCGCTTACGCGCTGGCAGCCTTCATCGCCGATAAGCTGAATTTCGGACTGATGGGCTATCGCATTGTGCCGCTGGCCTTCCTGATCCAGATTATCGTGGGGCTGGCGGTGCCGCTGTTGGCCGGACTGGTGCCGGTGCTTAACGGGTCGCGCATCACCGTGCTGAAAGCCATCAGCGGGGATGCGGCCCGTGAAACGGAAGGCAAACCCGGGGGCGGCCCTAAAAAGGAATCCGCCTTCGAACGGTTTGAAACGCAGGCAGCGGCGGCCCTCGCCCGGCGCGGCATCCAAATCCCGCGTCCCCTGCTGATTTCCCTGCGCAACACCTTCCGCCGCAGGGGGCGCCTGATGCTGACGCTGTTCACGTTGACCATGGGCGGGGCCATTTTCATCGCCATGTTTAACGTGCGCGTCACATTGTTCGATTACATCGACGCAATCGGCAATTATTTCAAGGCTGATGTGACGCTCACTTTCAGCCAGCCTTACCGCATAGACGAAGTGAAGCTGGCCGGGATGAAATTCCCCGGTGTGACGCAAGTGGAAGGCTGGGGCGTTGCCAATGCCGAAGTGCTTTATCCCGATAAAACTGTGGCGGATAACCTGATTATCCTGGCCCCGCCGGTGGACAGTAAAATGGTCGAAGCCATCCTGCTTCCGGGGTACGGGGGGCGCTGGCTGGAGCCTGGCGACGAAAGGGCCATCACCGTCAGCGAAAGCATCCTGGCAAAGTTTCCCAACCTGAGACCCAACGACTACTTACGCATGAAGGTAAACGGCAAGGAAGCCGATTGGAAGGTGGTCGGCATCTTCAAATTCGTCCCGCAGCAAGGCACGATTGCCTATGGGACCTATGATTATGTTTCGCGGCTGACGCACCAGGCAAACCAATCAGTAACCTACCGCATCATGACCGAGCAACACGACGCGGCCTATCAAACCGCGATGGCCGAAAAGCTGGATAGCTATTTCCGCAAGCAGGGTTTCCACGTCAGCGAGACGCGCAGCGGGGAATCCACCCTGGCGACGGCCTCAGAAAGCCTGGACATCCTGGTCGGCTTTTTGCTGGTGATGGCCCTGCTGACGGCGTCGGTCGGTTCGATGGGCCTGGCCGGGACGATGGGCATGAACGTGCTGGAGCGCACGCGCGAGATCGGCATCATGCGCTCGATCGGCGCGGTGGACCGGGAAATCATGCGCACTGTGATTGTGGAAGGGGTGGTCATCGGCAGCATTTCGTGGGTGCTGGGCGTGATCCTGTCTTTCCCGTTTACCTACCTGCTTTCGACGATTATCAGCATGGCAATCTTCGATTCGCCGATTGAAGTGCATTTTACGTTCGTCGGATTTTTCATCTGGCTGGCCGTGGTGCTGGTGCTCTCGGCCCTGGCAAGCGTCCTGCCAGCCCGCAATGCAGCGCAGCTAACCATCCGTGAAGTGCTCGCTTACGAATAACAACTAACGTCTAGAGTCTAACGTCCAACGTCTTAGAAGAAAGAAGGCAACTTTGAAAAAGAAATTGACCATTCTCCTCGCGCTTTTTGTCCTGACATCCGTCCTGCTGACGGCTTGTAGCGGGACACAAGCCACTCCGACCCCAACCACGGCCGATACGGCAAATACCGTTGTGGCCGAGGGCCACGTCTTCCCCAAAGCCGACGCGAACCTGACCTTCAACGCGCGCGGTGTGGTGGCAGAAATCCTGGTAAAGGAAGGCCAGAAAGTCTCCAAAGGGGACGCGCTTATCCGCCTTGCAGACCAGGAACAGGCCCAGGCGGCCCTGACCGCCGCCCAACTGGAGTTGACTTCCGCCCAGCAGGCGTATGACACGTTTATCCGCACGGCGAACCTGTCCACGGCCCAAGCCTGGCAAGCCTGGCAACAGGCCCAAATCACGCGCGCCAACAAGCAACTCGACTGGGAAAAAATCGACCCGAACAGCATTCAAGACCAGATCGATACCGCCCAGGCCGATGTTCAAACTACACAAAAGACGCTCGACGATGCCAACGATACCCTGAAGAAATACCTGGATCTGAAATCGGACAATCCCACCCGCCGCGGGGCCGAGGCCGACGTGCGCAAAGCCGAAGCGGATCACAATACCGCCATCCGCAAGGTGGAAGACTTGCAGCGCCAGATCGATACGCCGCGCGCCGCGTTGGACGCCGCCATCGCCGCCGAAGCCGAGGCCAAACGCACCTACGACCTCAGCAAGGATGGCCCCAACCCGGAGCAGAAAGACCTGCTCCAGGCGCGCCTGGACAACGCCAAAGCGCAGGTGGCCGCCGGGCAGGATGCGCTTGACAGCTATGAGTTGAAAGCGCCCTTCGACGGCGTTGTCACCGACATTAACGCCAAACTGGGCGAGTTGATCGGCCCCGAAAAATACGCCGTCCAGATCGCCGATTTTTCGGCATGGCACATCGAAACCAGCGACCTGACCGAACTGGAAGTGGTCAAAGTCAGCGTAGGCCAGAAAGTGAATATTGAGCCTGACGCCCTCCCCGGCTTGATCCTGAATGGCACGGTGGAAAGCATCAGCCAGTCGTATAAACTGCAAGGCGGGGATGTGTTGTACACGGTCAAGATCGCGCTCGACACGACCGACCCGCGCCTGCGCTGGGACATGACCGTGCAAGCGACGTTTAATCCGTAAAAGAATATCCTTCAATGATTGGCGGTTGAGCGGTGCCCTGAGCTTGTCGAAGGGTAGGCGGCGGTGTTGTTCCGCCGTCGTATCGAAACCACCTGTCGATAACAATTTTCCAAAAACCCTGAGACTTGGCTCTCAGCCTCCAGGGCAGGTAAAACACTTCGGGCCGCTCCCTTTAGATCAGGGGAGCGGCCCTTTGTAATTGCGCCATTCTCAAACCCCGATTTCATGCTGGCAGACAAAATAAATGCGCTCCGCAGGGTTGGCTGGTTGAGCGCATTTATTCGGTGATTTGATGAATGAGTTTTGCGCAATAACCGCATCGGCTGCAGCAATTTGGCGCGCAGATGTTTTTGAAAAATATTTTGGTTTACAATACACCCCGGCTATCCCAGATCATGGCCGCATCCACACACACCGCGAGGCCAAGTATGCAAAACCCGCCCACCCCAAGAGAAAAACTGCTTTCCGGCTTCCGCGCGTTCCAGGGCAGTCTCAAAGAACACCCCCTGAACGCGGCCATCCTGTTCCTGTTAGCCTGCGGCCTGCTGGTCAGGGTTGCGTTATATTGGGTTACACACTACATCGTGGACGACGCCATGATTACGTTCCGTTACGCCGCCCAGATTGCCGCCGGGAACGGCTTTGTCTACAATACCGGCGAACGCATCTACGGGACGACCACCCCACTGTTTGCCCTGCTGCTGGCCGGGTGGCGCTTGCTGACCAATAGCGACGTGATCACCGGGGCCGTGCTTTTGAACCTGGCCGCTTCGCTGGGGACGCTGGTCTTCGTCTGGATGGCGCTGCGCAAGCTGGGCAGCACACCCGCGCAGCAGGTCTGCGTCATCGCGCTGTTGGCGCTTTCGCACCGCGTCATCACCTTCGAAACGCAGGGCATGGAAACGGTCTGGGTGGCCTTTTTCATGGCAGCTTCGTGGTGGGCCGTTGCAACGGGGCGCATTAAGCTGACGGGCCTGTTCTGCGGCCTGCTGCTGTGGACCAGACCCGACACGTTCTTGTGGATATTGGCCCTGACGCTCGTCAGCAGCCGGTCAAGCCTGCGGCAGGCGGGCCAAATCCTGTTGGTATGCGCCCTGGTGTACCTGCCCTGGGCGCTTTTTGCCACCGCTTATTTTGGCTCGCCCATCCCCAACACCATCACCGCCAAATGGGTGACTTACTTGCAGTTCGATACAAGCCCCATCTCCAATCAAATCCCCATCGTATTCAATTATCTCGCGCCGGTTTCCTTTTCGCTTGACTTCCTGAGGATCAGCCTCCTGGCCTGGCTGACCGTTTTAATTGGCGTCTGGCAAAGCCTGCGCACCATCAGGAATCGATATTTCAACATTCTCTTGATCTTTGCCGTGCTCGAAATTTCGCGCCTGATCCTCACCAAGGCGACGTTTTTCGCCCATTACTTGTATCCCGCACTGTGGGTGATGCTGCTGATTTTGGGCCTGGGATTGGGCAGTTTGCAGGCCAAGCTTTTTGCAAAAAAAAGCAGCGGACGTCTGGCTTTGTTCGGCCTGGCGATGGGCTGGCTGTTGATAATGGACACGACGGCCTTCCTGAATAGCGTCAGCATCGGCCAGGAAGACCAGAGCATGCGTCACGAAGCGGCGCTAAAAGAGATGGGCTTGTGGCTTAACCGAAACACGCCCCCCGGCGCGTCTGTAATGCTTGAGCCGCTGGGCTACGTCGGCTATTACGCCGACCGCAGGATGATCGATGAGGCCGGCCTGGTCCAGCCAGGGGTGACGGAAATGAAACGCCAGGGCGTCACGGACGTTTATCAATACGCCACGGCCTACCACGTCGATTACATCGTCGCGCACTGCGACGAAGCCACCGGCTGGCTGGCCAGCAGCGCCAAAGGGGAAATGACCTTTGCGCAAGACTTTTCGCTGGCCGCGAAGTTCAACCCGCTGAACTTTGACCCGAATATGGAAAACCCGGATAAGCAAATCGCGCGGGATGCTTGTTATGAAATTTGGGGACGCGGGAATTAAGTCAGGAAACTCTAAGTCAGGCGGATTTCTTTCATCCGGGTTTATAATCATTAAAATAGATGCCAAGATATTTTTCGCCAGGAGGCAGCTTCATGGTTAAGGTTCAAAAACTTATATTAGAACAATTCACAGCATTTGACGCGCGCACAGAATTTGAATTCAGCCGTGGTATCAATGTTTTTATCGGGGCAAATTCGACTGGAAAGACACACGCACTAAAAGCCATGTACACACTGCTAAAAATTTGCGAGCGCGCTCAACTTGAAATTCCAGAAAAGCCTGCAAGTGAGAGTGGAATGGAACAACTCAAAGTAATGGCGCAGAACAAATTTGACAAAGTTTACAAGCCCGACAGAATTGGTAGGCTTGTAAATCGTAGCCATCGTGGACAGAAAACGGGAAGAGTAGAATTAATTTATCAAGATAAAAGCGTTGTTGTGGAGATTGCATCCAAAAGTAATAAGTTTTCGATTTCATCCATTGCTCTTCCAAACCCGGTTTCATCGGTATTTTTACCTGCGCATGAATTTCTCTCTGCGTCTCAAGGTTTCATTGCAGCATACGAAAAGCGTGAAACAGCTTTTGATGAAACGTATTATGATCTGGCAGTTGCGCTGAATGCGTCGCCATTGCTTGGGAAAAGACAGGAAGAAATCAAATCTTTGGTTAACCCGCTTGAGAAAGCAATCCAGGGTGGAAAAGTTACTGAGAATAAGGGCAAATTCTATGTCAAATTACCAGAAGGCAATCTCGAATCACCGCTGGTAGCCGAAGGATATCGCAAATTGGCCGGCTTGATCTACCTGCTTAACAATGGTTCTCTTACGCAAAACGGCATTTTGTTTTGGGATGAACCGGAAGCCAATCTAAACCCTCGGCTGGTAAAGACGATTGTCGACACACTAAAAACTCTGGCTGCATCGGGTGTGCAGATTTTTATTTCCACGCATGATTATTTGTTTAGCCAGGAGTTATCATTACTGGCAGAATATGAGAATTGGAAAGATATTCGCTTCTTTGCTTTCCAACAGCCCAAACGTGGCGCAGGTGTAATCATTGAATGGGCCAATAGTTTGGCGCAAATTTCCCACAACCCGATTTTAGATGAATTTGCCGCACATTACGACCGGGAAACAAGACTATTTAACCAATAGGCAAGCGGAGAAACGTCGCCATGGATTTTATCGTAGAAGATCAGCATTTTTCGTTTGACGACACAAAATGGGTCGTTCTGAAATATGATGACGAAACGGCCTACAGAGAGCGAATTCACAAGTTGAGTGGAACAGCAGCGGTAGATTTTGTTGGAGCACACAGTGGAAATCTATACCTGATTGAAGTGAAAGATTTTCGAGAATATCGCATCGAAAATCAAAAACGACTGACCAGTGGCGAATTGGCAATTGAAAGTGGTCAAAAAGTTCGCGATACGATTGCCGGAATTATTGGCGCATATCGAACCAGTGACTCCCAAAAATGGGATGGATTCGCAAAAACGCTGATTGCCATTAACAAAGTCGTTAAAGTTGTTGTTTGGGTGGAATATGATTTGCCCTCTTACGATAAAGCGCGAAAGAAAGTGCTCGCATTCATACAGACGAATGTCTATAAACAAAAATTGAGCTGGCTTACGTCGCAGGTCTTAATTGCAAACCAGGCTAATAATGCAGTACCAGACCTTGTCGTTCGCAACTTGCCGCGCCTACCCCAATCATAAGCCTGCAAGCTTTTCATCAAATTCTCTTGGTTGTAATTACCTGCAAAACTGCCGCCCCGCGCAAAACCAGCGGGGCGTTCGTTATTTACCCTACCGTTGCAGCATATTCACGACCACAAAGAGCGCCACCAGCACCAACTGCGCCAACGGATAATAACTGGCCCGATCAAACAACCGCGCTGCCTGGCGGCTTTCTTTCGAGCGGTAGAGTTGGAAACCCGGCTGCAGGAGCAGGAAGTATCCGATCAGCGCGCTGGCGACCAGGTAGGGCCAGCCGAGCGCCAGGGGCGAGATCAACGGCAGGAACAGGCTGGTAATGACGGCCAGCGTTAGCGAGACGATCACGATCAGCCCGGCCTTTTCCGGGCCAAATTGCAGGGGGATGGTTTTGGCGTGGACGCGCCGGTCTTCGGCCACGTCGTTCCAGTCTGCGGGTATGTTCTGCCCGCCGATCTCCCAGAAAATCAACCAGATCAATTGCAAAAGCAAAAATTGCAGCGGCGGATTGGGGACGACCACAAAAACCGCCGCCATCGGCCCGCTGGCCTTGACTAGCCCGCTGACCAGCGTCCGCCAATAGGTAACTTTGAACAACATGCAGTAAACGGCTTCCAGCGCGATGGCGGCAATCACAATGAAAACAATAAACGGGTTGAGCAGGTAAGAACCGATCAGGGCCAGCGCCAGCCAGGCGGCAAACCAGAGCAGGCCGCTGCGGTAACTGAGCAAATTCTGCGCCAGGGGGTAGCGCATATCGGAGGCCTCCACCGTATAGCCCTGGTTGATGCCTTCACCCGCAAACTTTTCCCGGTCGACGTGAATGCCCACCAGGTCGTTTAACGCATAGACGGCGGTATACCCGGCAAAGGCCGTAAACAGCGACAGCAGAATCACCTGCCACTGCGGGAACGCCCCCAGCCACAGCAACGCGCAAAAGCCGGGCGCGGCGATGTCCAAAACACCGTGAGTCGTCCTTGAAAGTGCCAGAAATCGTTTCATGTGTCAGGCTCCATGCAAAAAGAGACATAGTCTCAGAATTATGTGCTTGATGTTATGAAAAAGGCGTTTCCTCTGTTACGATTTGGTTACCAAGCCCAATCGGCAAAGGAGAACGCCAAACATGAGTATAACTGAAGTTGGAGCCAAAACCAAGCGAAGTAATCGCACCATAATTTTGTACTTGGCAAATACTATTGAAGCTTACCAGACCAGATTTGCCCAGGCGGAGGGCGTTGTAGAGATCATTCGCCGGGTAGAAATCGCAGACAGTATCAATTGGGGGCGACTGGCGGATGGGCATTGCCAAGAATGTCCACGTCAGTTGCATTTTACGCATCACGATACATATGTTCGGATGCTCAAACAGCATAATGGGAGTAAGTCGTTCATAACGGTTCATCGTGTTCGCTGTCTGGAGTGCCATGCAGTGTTTACTGTTTTGCCATCTTTCGTGGTGCGTTACAAGCGTTACGATACGGATGCCATAGAAAAGTTCATGACCATGCTGTTCATCACAGAAGATAGCTATCGCATGGCTGGTGTTGGGCAAGCTTTAGGCATAGATACGGAAGGTGCTGGTACTTGGGCTGCGCTGAAAAATGCACAAGGAATTGCGATTGCTCCGCGTGCGTTATGGGGCCTGACGCAATGGGTCGGGCAGTTATCGCCAGCACAACTCAATCTGGCTTTCGGCATTGAACCACCAACACATATCATCGAAGATGAGAAACACCTGTCCGAAAATGGTGAAAGGACTTACGCGCCGATCATCTATGCGCCCCAAGAAGCATTGATCTGGTGGATCGATTACCTCCAAAGTGCTTCCACCGAAGCACTCCATGCCAGTTTTGAACGCTTCAAAGCCTTAAGTGACCGCCTCACACACATCACCGGCGCAACGGTGGACGGATGGGACGCTGCTCAAGACGCTCTCAAACTGGCATTCCCAGGATTGACGCTCCAAGAGTGCCTATTCCACGCAACCCACAAGTTGGGTTTACATTTGGCAACCTACAAACGCCAACGTAAAGCTGCCGGTCAACCACTTTCCGAACAAGACGAAGAACGTATTTTCCAGGCTTTTGTCAAAGTGCTCTATGCTCCAACTCAGCAAGCTTATGCCCAAGCTCTCAATGCTCTGCCAGGTGTCTTCAACCAAGAACCGCTGGCTTCTCGCAAACAATCGCTGCAAATCAAGCAGGCTCTCTTTCAGGCTTGGATTACCGATTACCGCCTTGCCGTTGTGACCACCCCTCTCGATCAGCGCATGAAGTTCCTCAACCGGAAACAGGAAAACATGCAAACCTTACACAGTGATAAAAGCGGCCTTGCTACCATGAATGCTTGGGCCATTACTCGTAACTGTTGGCGTTTTCTGCAAGGCGCAAAACGCGCTGGACTGGCTCCTATCGAACTTGCTGATGCCCATTTAGCCAACATCCCATGGATGCAATGGGTCAATTTGGTCCTCTACGCTTGGCCTACCATTGCCCTTGCTACATCTGCCCTTACTCCAAGCACATAATTCTGAGACTATGTCCAAAAAGAATATTGCGTAATGCGTATTGCGTAATGCGTCCACTCCGCTGCGCTACGGGATTATATAGACATCCAAAACGGAATACGCACTACGCAATACGCAACACGGATTTCTCTCAACTCAGTTTACGAAGTAACCGCCCAAATCACTCCTTGATGAAATGCGCCATATAGTTTACGTCTTCTTTTCCATCGGCAACCTTGAACTTGCGCGTGAAGGGATTGTACATCAGGCTGGAAAGCCTGACAAACGCCAGGCCGCTTTCCAGCGCCCAGGCTTTCAACTCGGCGGGGCGGATCAGTTTGCTGTAGGTGTGGGTGCCGCGCGGCAAGAGACGCAAAATGTATTCGCCGCCGATGATCGCAAACAGCCAGGCCTTCGGCGTGCGGTTGATCGTCGAGCAGAAGAAATGCCCACCCGGTTTGAGCGCTTGGGCGCAAACTGCTACGATGTTACCCGGCTGCGGCACATGCTCCATCATTTCCATGCACGTCACCGCATCGAAACTGCCCGCCTGCCGTTGCGCGATTGCTTCCACGTTTTCATAGCGGTAATCGACCTTCACACCGCGCGCTTTGGCATGTTGCTTTGCCACCTCCAGCGAGGCCTGCGACAGGTCGATGCCCGTCACTTGTGCGCCGGTTCCTGCCAGCGCTTCCGAAAGGATGCCGCCCCCGCAACCTACGTCCAGGACGTTGGGGTTGCGCACAGTGAGAGCGTCCATGATGAATTTTATGCGCAGCGGGTTGATGGTGTGCAGGGTGCCCATTTCCCCTTTGGGGTCCCACCAGATTTTGGAAACCTTGTCGAATTTGTCAATTTCCCTGTCATCGGCGTTCGTGAATTTCGTCATTGTTTAGGACCATCCAGTGTATTGGTGGTTTCGATACGGCGGAACTGCACCGCCTACTCAACCACCGATTATTGAGAAGTTACCATCCAGTTTTCCAGCATTTTTACGGCAGATTGAATTTCAGCCGGTCTTATATCGTTGAGGAAAACACAGTTGCCGATCCCGGCGGGCATCGGCGTCCTTTGCAAACCGTTGCGATGCTCGACGCGCTCTTCCAGGGACTGCCAGAGCAGGTCGGGGTCGAGGGTATTCGTTTTCAGCGCAACTCCCAGGCTGGCGATCAGGCGGAATATTCGACCGGTGTCCTGCTCGGACAGCAAGTCCCGCGACCGGGCAATCAGCGCCGAGATGGCGATATCGAGCAAAACCGCTTCCCCGTGCAGCAGGTCGGCTTCGTGACGGGTTTCCAGCCCGTAGCTGAAGGTGTGGCCGAAATCCACCTTGCGCGCCAGGTTGTCTTCGAACAGGTTCGGCTCCAGTTCTTCGAGCATCCCGCCAATCGCGCGGTCGAGGATCGAGCCGCCGTCATCGTCCTGGAAGCGGGCGGCGATGCTGTCCGCGCCGCGCAGTTCCAGCAGGCGGAACAGTTCGGGGTCTTTGATGACTGCCAGCTTGATGATCTCGCAGACGCCGTTCAGGATGTGGCGCATGGGCAGGGTCTTCAGGAAGGATTTATCCAGGAAAACCTTGAGCGGCGGTTCGAACGACCCCAGGCGGTTCTTGTTGCCGTTAAAGTTGAGACCGGTCTTGATCCCCACCGCAGCGTCGACGTAACCCATCAGCGTGGTCGGCACCTTGACGTGCGGCACGCCCCGGCGGTAGGTGCTGGCGACGAAAGCCGCCACGTCGGTCAGCACGCCGCCGCCGATGGCGATGATCGGCTCGTCGCGGCGATGGATCGGGAAGGCGTCCAACTCGCGCAAGATCGCAAGGTAACTCTCGATGGATTTGTTCTCTTCCCCGGCGGGAAAGGTGACAATTTTGGCGTCGATGCAGTGCTGCGCAAAATAGCTGCGTATTTCGGCGGAAAAATACCGTGCCACGTTGCCGTCCACCACCACAAAGCGGCGGGCGTGTTCGGTCCTGCCCACCGACAGCAAAGCATTGTTTTGCGGGTGGAAAAGGTTCGGGGCGTTGACAATTTCATACTCGATGGGGCGTTGATAGGTCACACGCCACGCGCCAGGTGTGGTCTTCATACGACTTGCAGCCAGTTGGCTTGGGCGTCCAACACTCTCCGGGCGACGTTTTGGGCCAGTCCCAGGCTGTGGTTGCGGTAATTGCCGCACTGTTCGATGTTGGCGTAGGGCACTGCGCTGGCCGAGAGCATACCGGTCAGGATGTTTTTGTAGACTTCGCAAATTTGGGCAACGCTGCCCACGTTGAGCAATACCAGGTAAAAGCCGGTCTGGCAGCCCATGATGCCGATCGAAAGGAAGTTTTTCGGCAGGTAACGCTGGAAGCCTTCCAAAAGGAAATGTTCCACCGAATGCAATTCGGTGCTGGAGAGATATTCCCCGGCGTTGGGGCGGTTGATGCGCAAGTCAACGCAGTAGACCACGTCGCCATTTTGGCCCGGCGTGGCCGAGCGCAGTTTGACGTGCGGGGCTTTCAACAAGCGATGGTCAAGTTCTCCAACCGTGCTGGCGTCCCAGCCTAATTGTTCAACGTTTAGCATAGATTGCTCCTATCAATGGTCATTGCCTGCACCACGCAGCACACCGTCCTGGCTTCAACAGGCTCAGTGCAGGTCCCAGCGACCGAAAGGTATTAGTCGCGTTTTGGCTCGTAATGAAGAACAACGATCCCGCAGTCAAACGATGTAGATTTTACTAATCTCAGGTTTTGTTTGCCGTCAAGTTCTTTGAAGATTGTCATTCCGTTGCCAATTGCAGTTGGATTAATAAATAAATGAAACTCATCAATCAATCCTTGTTTGATGAGAGCCGATACAAAAGTCGCGCCGCCATAGGCAATGATGTCTTTGCCGTCTTGTTTTTTTAGTTTTGTGATTTCGTCAACAAGGTCGCCTTTTGCTAAAACCGTGTTGTCCCATTCTGACTTGTCAAGGGTTTTGGTGAAAACGACTTTTTTTGTGCTGTTGAATTTATCTGCGCCCTCTTCTTTTGGGTTGGAAGCCCAATGCGGGATAAAACCTTGCGCAAGCTTTCGTCCAAGAACGATGCAGTCAACAGGTTCTGTTATTTCGGTTACATATTTTTTGAGTTCATCGTCCCAATTTCGCGCCAAAAAATCCATTTCGCCATTTAATCCCGCAATGTATCCGTCCACAGACATTTGCACTTGTAATTTTAATTTTCTCATTGTCTTTTTTCCTCGTATTCTGAAATTGTCTTGCTCTTGTTAATTTGCTTCAACATATTGCGACAGGCACCGGTAGCTATCCGCCAGGGCCTTTTCCCACGAGGCCACGTGGTGATATAGCTCCACCGAGCCGTAGCCTGAAAAACCGTTATCGGTCAGCGCCTTGAAGCTGGCGGCGAAATCGAGCGTGCCTTCGCCGGGAATCTCGTGGAAGTGGACGACACCCGTCAGCGTGTTGGCAACCATTTTGTCGACCAGCGCCCCACGCAGGTAGGCCAGGATGGGTTTGGCGCGTTCGAGCACGTCGTAGCTCAAGCCGGGGACCGAGATCAGGTAGGTGAAAATCTCATCGTCGAAGGGCGTGGCCCCGGCGTAGAGGCCGGGGTAGTTCACGTAGGCCGGGGATTTTCGGATGCCAGCCCGGGCCAGGAGCGTTTCAATGCGCCGGTGCCGCTCACGGGTGGGTTTTTCGTCGCAGAAATAGAGCGGGCGGCTGGCGTCCACCAGCAGGTAGTCGGCGCTTTCGGGGAAGTAAATCAAATAGCTGGCAAAATTCAGGTCAAAGCTCAGATTTTCGGCATCCTTGACGAGTTTCAGGTTGTAGCCCTGGCGCGCGTCGGAGATGTGCAGGTAGCGCGTGTGGGGCGCGGCCTGGGCCAGGGCGGCGACGTAGTTTTTCTCGGAGCAGTAGGCGTGGCAGATGTCCACGTGCAGTTGGAAGCGCGGGGAGTTGATTTCGTCCACCAACGAAAGGCCCTGTTCCATCGTCTCGATGAACATGCCCGGCTCCGGCTCGATCAGCAGGGTGATGTCTTCGTCGCGGCGCAGTTCGCGCAGGCATTGTTGAAGGCTGTCGACCAGCAGTTCGCGCGGGTTGACCGAGGGGTTGCTGACGTGTTCGTCGCGGATGAAGCCGCTGCCGAACGTGACCAGCGAGACGCCCAGCTTGCGGGCCACATGGATGCCGCGCTTCACCAGGTCGATGCGGCGCTTGCGACCGGCCAGGTCGGGGGCCATCAGCGAGGGTTCGTGCGGGCGCTGCGGGGTAAAGAAATGCGAGGCGGTTGCCACGCACGCGGCCTTGACGCGGGCGGCGTCCAGGCGCTTTTTGACGGCTGCCAGGTACTCATCGGTCACGTCAAACGGGTTGAACTGGTCGCGGTGAAAGGAAAGCTCAATGCCGGTATACCCGGCCCGGTCCACGGCGTCGATGGCGTCGAGGAAGTCCAGATTGGTCAGGCCAAAGGTGCTGTAACTGAGTTTGATCATTGTCGTTGCTCCGTTGTCCGCAGATTTCACAGATGCCGCAGATTTTAAAAATTTTAAAAAATCTGCGAAAATCTGCGCAATCTGTGGATAGATAGATTATCCACCCGCCAGTTTGACCTTATACCCCAGTTTGCGCAGCGCTTCGGCGATTTTCTCGCGCTGCTCGCCCTGGATTTCGATTACGCCATCTTTGACGGTTCCACCGCTGCCGCAGGCTTGCTTGAGGGTCTTGGCCAGGGCGGACAGATCGGCTTCGTTGAGGGCCAGGCCTTTGAGCAGCGTGACGCCCTTGCCGCCGCGTCCTTTGGACTCGCGGTGCAAATACACAGTCTGCTGCGCGGGCGGCAGGGATGTCACGGCGGCGGGTTTGGGCTGCCGGTTACGCACGTCGCCCTGTTCGGACGACCAGACGGTGCGGGAGTTGGTGGATGGCATGGCGACGGCTCCTGGAAACAAGGGAGGGAATGCGGGTGATGCGTGCCATTATATAATACC